>CANGML010000216.1 GCA_947454585.1 Comamonadaceae bacterium | reverse complement strand
CGGCGGATGGGGCTGCCCTCGGTGTAGCGCAAGAAATCGGCCTCGGTCCAGGCCAACAGCCGCGCGATGTCTTGGTCGACCAACCCTGAACGCACATCGAAGTCGGGCAGGCTCGAGGTTTGCGCAAACTTGTTCCAAGGGCAAATCAACTGGCAGTCATCGCAGCCGTAGATGCGGTTGCCCATCAAGGGGCGCAGTGCCACATCGATGGCGCCGTCGTGCTCTATCGTCAGATAAGAAATGCAACGTCGCGCATCCACCCAACCGGGCGCCACAATGGCTTGCGTCGGACACACATCCAGACAGGCTGAGCATTCACCGCAATGCGCGGTGGTAGGCTCAGAGACAGGCAAAGCCACATTCAGAAAAATCTCACCCAAGAAAAACATCGAGCCTGCTTCCCGGTTCAGCACCAAGCTGTGTTTACCTCGCCAACCCTGTCCGCTGCGGGTGGCCAACTCAGCTTCCATCACGGGGGCTGAATCGGTGAAAGCTCGGTAAGCCAACCCATCGTGCGCCAAGCTGTCGACCAACAAGGCATCGATCTGCTGCGCCAGCCTGTCGAGTCGGTTGCGCAAAACCTTGTGGTAATCGCGCCCTCGGGCATAGACCGACACCACGGCCTCGCTGGGGTTGCGCAAGCGTTGCCATTCGACCTCTTGCCAGCCCTGTGCCGTGTCGCGCGGCAGGTAATTCATTCGGGCAGTCAGCACACTCAAGGTACCGGGCACGAGTTCGGCAGGACGTGCGCGTTTCATGCCATGGCGGGCCATATAGTCCATGTTGCCGTGGAAGTTTTGGGTCAACCAATGTTGTAACTGCGGTTCGGCCGACGACAAATCCAAAGGGGCTACGGCAATTTGAGAAAATCCCAGTGTTTGACCTAAAGCCTGAATCTGCGAAAGCAGCAATTTGTAATCGATTGACAACGGACACCTTTGACTATTTCGCCCATTGTAAAAACTCTGGTTTGGCCCGATGAAGCCGCCACCGCTGCGTTTGCCAAGCAGCTGGCCGCCGCATTAACGCGCGCCGACTTGAACGCTTGTATCGCCTTGCATGGGGATTTGGGCGCGGGTAAAACCACGCTGGTCCGCCACGTGCTCCGCGCTTTGGGTGTCGAGGGCCGCGTCAAAAGCCCTACCTACGCCGTGGTTGAGCCCTACACCGTGGCTGCGGGCGAGGTGTGGCACTTTGATTTCTATCGCTTCAGTGACCCACGCGAGTGGGAAGACGCCGGTTTTCGCGACCTCTTTGCCAGCCCTGGCTTAAAACTGTGCGAGTGGCCGGAAAACGCCGCAGGCGTGATGCCGACACCCGACCTTGAATTGAACATCCAAGCTGATGAGGAGGATCGCCGCCACGTGCAAATCACCGCCCTTACCCCATGCGGTCAGGCGTTGCTGGCATGACGCAGCGCGCAGGCATCAGCCGTCGTGGCCTGCTGCAAGGTGGCTCGCTGGCTTTGCTGTTGGGCAGCGCCGACATTGCTTGGGGCGCCAGCATTGTGGCCGTGCGCGTGTGGCCCGCTGCAGCCTACACCCGGGTGACGATTGAGAGCGACACCGCGCTCAAAACCCTACCCGTCTTCATCGCCAACCCACCGCGGCTCGCCGTGGACATTGAAGGGATCGAGCTCAACCCTGCACTCAAAGCACTGGTAGGCAAAGTGCGCTCGGACGACCCCTTCATCACCGGCGTGCGTGTGGGGCAATACGCCAATAAAACCGTGCGCTTGGTCATGGACTTACGGCAAATGGTGAAGCCCCAAGTGTTCAACTTGTTGCCCGTCAAAACCGGTAACACCCACTACCAACACCGCTTGGTGCTAGACCTCTACCCTTCCGAAGTGGCCGATCCGCTCGAAGCGCTGATCGCGGACAAGCTCAAAGGCGGCAACACCTACAACGCGCCTTCCATGACGGCGACGCCAATGCCACCATCCCCCTCCAAACTCGGCACCCACGCTGACCCCGTGGGTGATTTGATGGCCAACCCGAACCGTCCGCCCGCGATGCCATCGCTCCCTGCCGCCACAGCTTCGACGGACTCAACGCCCATCACTACCGCAGCGTCAATGAACCAAAGCCAAGACGGTGAGCGCTACATCATCGTGGCCTTAGACCCCGGTCACGGCGGCGAAGACCCGGGCGCACTGGGACCGAACGGCACACGCGAAAAAGACGTGGTGTTAAAAATTGCACACCGCTTGCGTGACCGCATCAACAACACCGTCATCAAAACCAAGCAGGGCCATCTGCCCATGCGCGCCTACCTCACGCGCGACGCCGACTACTTTGTGCCCCTGCAGCAGCGCGTCGACAAGGCCAGACGCGTGCAAGCTGATTTGTTCATCAGCATCCATGCAGATGCCTTTCAAACCCCCGAGGCTAAAGGCGCTAGCGTCTTTGCCCTGAGCGATGGTGCGGCCTCGAGCGCCGCCGCCAAGTGGATGGCCAAGCAAGAAAACCGCGCTGATTTGATTGGCGGCTTGAACATCAAAAGCCAAGACGCGGTCGTTCAACGTGCCCTGTTGGACATGAGCACCACCGCGCAAATCAAAGACAGCCTCAAGCTTGGCAGCGCCATGCTGGGGCAAATCAAACAGATAGGTAAATTGCACAAAGCACGTGTAGAGCAAGCGGGCTTTGCCGTGTTGAAAGCGCCTGACATTCCCAGCGTGTTGGTAGAAACCGCCTTCATCAGCAACCCCGAAGAAGAGCAGCGCTTGATCAGCCCGCAGTACCAAAACGATTTGGCCGATGCGCTGATGAAAGGCATTGAACGCTACTTCTCACGCAACCCACCACTGGCCAAAACCCGCAACACCTGAATGACCGATACCCCCGCACAACCCAACAACCCGCTGCACGGCATGACGCTAGAGAAAATCGTCACCGAGCTGGCCGACTATTACGGCTGGGAGGGCTTGGGCGAACGCATCAACATCCGCTGCTTCAAGCTGGACCCCAGCGTGGGGTCCAGCTTGAAGTTTTTGCGCAAAACACCCTGGGCACGCGAGAAGGTGGAGAGCTTGTATTTGTTCATGCTGCGCGACCAACGCCGCGCAGCACAAAGCTTGTGAGGCCCCTTACACCACCACCGCGAACTGCTCCCATGCGAGTCCCGTGGGTTTATTGGACAGCCAACAAATTGTGTCTGTCACTCCATCGTGCCGATAATCTAACTCGCCTGTTGTTGAGTTGTACAAAATAGCGTTACTCTGGCCCACGGGTGGCGCTTGTGTGTATTCGAAAAATTTGGGGCCTGGGGTTTGACCTAGTAAAGCAGCAAACATTGATCCTCGCAATTCAAACATATCGCCTTGCGCTTTGCTGAAGTCCAAAACAGTGTCCGCATTGGTCCCCACCTCATTTGAATTCAGCACAAACCGGTCTGCCCCCAACCCACCCGCCAGGGTGTCTGTGCCTGTTAAGCCGTTGAGTGTGTTGTTACCACTGTTGCCCTGGATATAGTTGTTCGAATTGTTGCCCGTACCGCTAAGGTTCGCTGTGCCATTGAGCAGCAACCTCTCCACGTTAATCTGCAAGGTATACGACACACCCGCGTTGATCGTGTCATTTCCCTGAGAGGCTGTCTCCACCACCTGATCACCTGCGTTGTCGACAATGTAGAAGTCGTCGCCTGCGCCGCCCGTCATGTTGTCTGCACCATCGCCACCGTCGAGTGTGTCATTACCGTCACCACCCGCTAAAGTG
>CANGML010000215.1 GCA_947454585.1 Comamonadaceae bacterium | reverse complement strand
GGCTTTGATGAGCGCTTCATTCGCATTTGGGAGTTCTACCTTGCCTACTGTGAAGCGGCGTTTGAGCAACACAACACCGATGTGCTGCAGTTCACCTTGGTGAAAGCATGACCACGCGGCGCGATGTGTTGAGGTTTGGTGTGCAAGCGGCCTTTGCCGGTGCCAACCTAGGGCTCATAGGCATCGCACACGCAGAGGTCGACACCGAGAAATCCGCCCAGCAACTGCGCACCTACTTGCGCACGCCGCGTTTGGTCGGCCAACAACGTTTCACCTATTGGGGTTTTGACATCTACGACGCCAGCTTATGGGCAAGCACCCCGTTTGCACCGGAAGCCTGGGCCAAACAACATCTGGTCCTGACGCTTCGGTATTTGCGCGACTTCAAAGGCGCCGACATCGCGCAACGCTCGATCGATGAGATGCAAGGCCAACGCCCCCTGACGCCGGTTCAGCTGAAAAATTGGTCGGCCACGTTGCAAAACCTGATCCCGAATGTGCGCAGCGGCGAATCCATCACCGGCGTCTATCAGCCCGACAAAGGCATGCAGTTGCTGCACCAAGATCGCTTGTTGGGCGAATTGAGCGACACTGAGCTCGCCGAACGTTTTTTGGGAATTTGGTTGGCACCAGAATCCTCGCAGCGTCAGCTCCGCCAACAACTCTTGGCTCGCGCCCAATTCTGATATGCCCTTACTCACGCCCTTGAACCCCCCCATCACAGATTGGCACGGCCGCAGTGTCTGGCTGATTGGCTCCTCCACGGGCATTGGCTTGGCCACCGCCAAAGCCCTGCATGCAGCAGGCGCACGTGTGGTCGTGTCGGCCCGCAACGCGACCCTGCTGCAACAGTTTGTGGATGCACACCCAGGCGCGCAAGCTGTGGTGCTGGATGCGACCGATACCACCGCCATGAAGGCTGCCGCCCAGTACGTGCAAACCCAACAGGGCTTGGATGTGGTGATGTACTGCGCGGGCTATTACCAAGCGATGCGCGCCACAGACTATGCGCTTGATGAGATGCTGCGCCACCAGGACATCAACTACAACGGCGCCTTGCGCATGCTCGATGTGGTGCTGCCCACGTTGTTGGCGCAGCAAAAGGGACACCTCAGTTTCATTTCCAGCGTGGCGGGCTTTCGCGGTTTGCCACAGAGCTTGGCCTACGGCCCCACCAAAGCCGCGCTCATCAACTTGGCCGAGGCCTTGTATTACGACCTCTCGCCCCACGGCGTAGGCGTGAGCATCATCAACCCGGGCTTTGTGGAAACACCCCTGGTCGCCGCCAACGAATTCCCCATGCCCGCCCTCATCAGCCCCGAACAAGCAGCGCAAAACATACTCAAGGGATGGCGCGCAGGACACTTCCACATCCACTTCCCCAAGCGCTTCACACGTGTGCTGCTGCTGTTGCGGCTGCTGCCCTACCGTCTTTACTTTGCCTTGGTGCGTCGCGGCACAGGCCTGTAAGCTTGCGTGATGCCCTTGCCCACCCCCATGCTCACGCCTGACACCGCCGAAGCCGCCCTACAACGCGTGGTGGTGTTTTTTGAACAGTTGCAGCCTGCTGACGTTGCACGTTTGGCTGACATCTATACGGCTGATGCCTTGTTCAAAGACCCCTTCAACGAGGTGCAAGGCGTGCCCGCGATTGCGCGGATCTTCAGCCACATGTTCGACGCCCTCGACGCGCCACGCTTTGTCATCACGCAGCAGGTGCAGCAAGGGGCCCAGTGTTTTGTCACCTGGGATTTTTTGTTTGCCATGCCGCAACGCCAAGGCGGGCAAACGCTCACCATTCGCGGCGCCAGCCATTTGGTGCTGCGCGAGGAACAAGGCGCTTGGCGCGTGGCGGTCCATCGCGACTATTGGGATGCGGCGGAAGAGCTCTATGAAAAACTGCCCGTGCTGGGCAGTTTGATGCGCTGGCTCAAGCGCCGAGCCAACCGCTGAACGCAGCGCTTAGCTTAAGCGGGCAGGGTGTCTTTGAAGGTTGGGCGTTGCGCCAGGCGTTCATACAACGCTGCCAAATTGGGATGCGCCGTGCGCCATGGGATGTGCGCGAAACGGAAATCCAAATAGCCCAACGCGCAACCCACCGCAATATCGGCCAAGCTCAAATGGATGCCCACGCAGTGGCTACGCTCTGCCAAAGCGCGGTCCATCGCCACCAAGCTGTCCTCGATCTTTTTCATCTGACGGTCAATCCACGCTTGGCTGCGTTCGCCTTCTTGGCGTCCCGACCAAGTGGCCTCCAGGCGGGCCAAGATGGCGGCATCGACCAAGCCATCGGCCAAGGCCTCCCATGTTTTCACTTCAGCACGCTCGCGGCCCGTGCCTGGAATGAGCTTGCCTACAGGGGAAAGGGTGTCCACGTATTCCACAATGACACGCGAGTCAAACAAGGCTTCGCCGCCTTCCATCACCAAGCAGGGCACTTGACCTAGCGGGTTATAGGTCGACATGGTGGTATCGGCCGCCCAAACGTCTTCGATCACAAACTGATAGTCCAGTTTCTTTTCGGCCATGACGATACGCACTTTGCGCACATAAGGGCTGGTAATTGCACCAATGAGTTTCATACGAGATTCAAAAATTAGACTGCCCCTAGTTTATCTAGCTTGCGTATACATCTGACTAGACGCGACCACCTAAAATTGCGGCATGAGCCCAAACCCTAACGCACCAAGCATTTCACAAATCACCGCCCTCTCTCCCCTGGATGGCCGCTATGCCAACAAAGTCACGGCACTTCGCCCTTTGATGAGCGAGCAAGGCTATATGCACCGCCGTGTGCAAGTGGAAATTGCGTGGTTCATCGCCTTGAGCGATGCCGGCTTGGCCGAATTCAAGCCCTTGAGTGCCGCCGCCCGCGACTACCTGCTGGGCTTGGTCGCCAACTTCAGCACCGACGACGCACTGGCCATCAAAGACGAAGAAAAGGTGACCAACCACGACGTGAAAGCCGTGGAGTACTGGATCAAGAAAAAATTCAAAGGCCACCCGGAGCTCGAAGCGGCCTCCGAGTTTGTGCACTTTGCCTGCACCAGCGAAGACATCAACAACACCAGCCACGCACTGCAATTGCAAGCCAGCCGCGATCAAGTGATCTTGCCCGGCCTCGACGGCCTGATCGCCAAGCTGCGCGAGATGGCCCACACCTATGCCGAGGTGCCCATGCTGAGTCGCACCCATGGCCAAACCGCCAGCCCCACCACGGTCGGCAAAGAAGTGGCCAACGTGGTGATGCGTCTTCGTCAGGTGCGCGAGCGCATCGCGGGCGTTGCCATGATGGCCAAAATGAACGGCGCGGTCGGCAACTACAACGCCCACCTCAGTGCTTGGCCGGATGTGGATTGGGAAGCCTTCAGCCGCCGGGTGGTGGAAACACCGGCACCCTTGGGCCTGGGTCTGACCTTCCAACCCTACAGCATTCAAATCGAACCCCACGACTACATGGCTGAGCTGTTTGATGCCGTGGCACGCGCCAACACCATCCTGATCGACTGGTCGCGCGATGTCTGGGGTTATGTGTCCTTGGGCTACTTCAAGCAACGCTTGAAAGCGGGTGAGATTGGCTCGTCCACCATGCCGCACAAGGTCAACCCCATCGATTTTGAAAACGCCGAAGGCAATTTAGGGTTGGCCAATGCCATGCTCAAACACCTGAGCGAAAAGCTGCCCATCAGCCGCTGGCAACGCGACCTGACCGACTCCACTGTGTTGCGCAACATGGGC
>CANGML010000214.1 GCA_947454585.1 Comamonadaceae bacterium | reverse complement strand
TGGGGCAACCCCGCAGGCAGTTTCAAACGCCACAAGGTTTGCCAAGCACTGGCACGCAACATGCGAAACAAGGCCAACTGGTTCGCATCGACTTGTTGCATGCTGGTGGCGGTGTTTTCGAGCAAGGGAAAGAAACAAATCAGGGCCGTCATCACCACGGTCGGCCAGGTGCCAAAGCCAAACCACACAATGAACAAAGGGGCCAGCGCCAGCTTAGGCACCACTTGGCTGGTCACGACAAAGGGCATCAGCACACCGCGCCAACGGGCGGACTCGCCCAGCAGTACGCCCCCCAGAAATCCCATCGAGGCCCCCAGCAGCAAGCCCAGAACCACCTCGGTCAAGGTGCGCAGAATGTGGGGGTAGAGGTAACCGCTGCTCAAACCCTGCCAAAGTGACGCCAGCACCAGCGTGGGCGCAGGCAGGACCAAGGGGGAGGGTTGGGCCACGCGCACAACGACTTCCCATGCGACCACGCAGAGCAAGGCCAACACACCGGAGAGCACTGCATCGCGTTGCATCACCACGCGGCCTCCATGGCTTGGCGCAGCTGTTCGCACTGCGTTGTGAAGCCCGAGGTGAAGCGCAGGGCCGTGGGACGCGAGCGAGGCAAGTCAATCGCCATCGAGGTTTGAATTTGTCCACCATGCATCACACTGACGCGGTCTGCCAAGTACACGGCTTCTGTCATGTCGTGCGTGACAAACAACACGGCGGTGCCGTGGGTTTGGCAAAGGGCCAAAAATTCGCTTTGCAATTCTTCACGGGTGATGGCGTCGAGTGCTGCAAAAGGTTCGTCCATGAACAACAGCGCGGGCTGGGTGATCAAGGCGCGGGCAATCGCCACGCGGCTTTGTTGCCCGCCAGACAGTTGCTGTGGTTTGTCATGGCACTTGTCAGTCAGCCCCATCTGAGCCAGCAATTGTTCGCCGTAGGCGCGCTGTGCATCGGTCACGGGGCCATGCAAGCTGAGGGGCAGCAACACGTTGTCCCACACGCTGAGCCAATTCAGCAGGGTGGGAGACTGAAACACAAAACCCATGTCGGTGATGGGCTCGTGCACGCGTTGGCCCCGCATTTGGACCTCGCCGTGCTGGGGTGTGAGCAGTCCTGCGGCGAGTTTGAGCAGCGTTGTTTTGCCGCAGCCGCTGCGCCCAATCAGCCCATGGATCTCACCCGGTGCGAGTTGCAAACTGACGTCATGCACCACATCGCCGCGTTGCGGGTAGGCAAAGTGCACAGCGTTGAGTTGCAAGAAGTTCATGCCGTCAAATCTCATACGACGTGAAGCGCTCGGCGGCACGTTCGGTGGAGGCTTCGATGTCCACCATGCGCACCAAGTCCAGCAAGTTAAAGCGCCCGTCATGGTGCCAGCCGGCTTCGGGCGACGTCATCGCGCCCAGGGCGCAAATGCGGGTCACCCCCGCATCCCCCAGGCATTGGCCCAGGTGCAGCAGTTCTTCGGGCGCTGCCGCGAGGCCTGCGGTCTGTAGGTAGTGCCTTTGTGCGCTGATCAGCGGCATCACCTCATCCAATGTGTCCACGGCAACCACCCATACATTGCGGTTCAATGGGCCAGCAGTGAGGGGCAAGAGGCGTTCGCTGAACACCACGGTGCTCAGGGCTGAATCGTGGCCTAAAACCGTGAGTGCGGTAGGGTGGAGGTCAGTCTCCTGCAGCCCCGCCAATTCGTGACGTTCACGCCAAGCCCCCACTTGGGCTGACTCTTCGAGCGAAAGCACGCGGCGTGGCAGTTGATGGTGTAAGCCCGCCAACTCGGCCGCCAGGTGTTGCGCAAAGTTTGCGGGGCTCACGGGCGCGCCGCGCTGCACGTAAAACACATGGGGTGAATAGCAGCCTTGTTGGTCGTAGCGTGCGACATCGAGCGCCGCCTGACGCGCCACACCGGGCGCCTTGTGCACCGACAGCGCTGCGGCTGACACCAAGCCAAAACTCAACTTGTGGCCATGCGGCAAAAAGCGGGTGGTCACCGGGATGTTGGCTTGCATGGCCTGCAAGGCATCGTTGCCGCCGTAGGCCAGCACCACGTCGGCCAATTCAAAAGCCGTGCGTTCGTGCGATGCGCCACTGGGCCACCAGACCACGGCAAAGCAATCGCGCCAGCGCGGCTCGACCTCAGCCAACAAACGGGCAAAGAGCGTGGCAAATACCGGTTCGGCGCGCGAGACTTTGCCTACCGATCCCGCCTTGACCAAGAGGCCAGAGACAAAGCTCCACAGCGGCAGCGCGGGCACATTGCCCGCCCACACATGGACCAGCAGCTCGGGGCCAAAGGCTTTGCTCCAGCCGCCTTGGGCACGCGGTTGGAATTCGTCCAGCACTTTGGGGTTGGCGAAGTCTTCCGCCACAAATCGCTGCAATTGCAAGCCGCGAAAGGTCTGCACATACGCATGCAAATTCAAGCGCACCATCTCGGCATCAAAGCCGGTCGCGTGGGGCAGCAGACGCTCGAGCGCTTGTCGATACGGATCTTGCCGGTCGAGTAAGCGCGCCGTGGCTTTGTCCAGCACCTGCACGATGTCAGACACAGGCATGGTTTTCAAGTGCTGGCGGCTGGCCTGTTGCACCCGCTGCGCCAGCGTGGTCATTTGCGCGGTACTGAGTTCGGGCAAGTCCACTGACCAAGGTGCCTCGGCGGTGCCCAAGTTCAAGCGGTGCCAGCTCACCTCGGCATCTTCAAGACCCGGCAGATAACCCGCTTTGAAAACGGACTCGGTCATGCGTGCGCCGCTCTTAAAAAATCATCCACCGCCATCGAGCACCCTTTGGCTTGCGCACCTTGGGCGCGTCCCAGCAAAACAAACCCATCCTCAGTCGCTTGGCCCACGTCTTCCGTCAAGATGGTGACCACGGAATTGAAGTTGGCCAAATCGGTGTGCGCCAAAATGCCACGCGCTCCCTGGGGGACGTCGTGCCCCGTTAATGGATCAACCAAGCGCGAGCGAATCCAAGGCGGCCCGCGTTTGACGGAGGGCACTGTCTGGTTGCCCGCATCGTAAAACTGGGTACTCAACTCGGTCATGCCGTACATATTGAGGCATTGGTCACGAGGCACGCCAAAGGTGGTGCTGAGTTGCGCGTAAAACGCCTCCATGGGGATCTCGCGCGACTGACCTTTGAACCCGCCCGTGTCGAGCAAGCGGCTGCCTGCGGGCAATTGAAAGCTTAGGCCTCGTGCTTGCAGGGCATCCATCAGGTGCACAAAGCTGTAGCTGGCCCCCAGCAACGCCAGGGGTTGGCCGGTGTTTTGCGCTTGCGCTAGGGCCTCACACAGGGCCTCGGTGCGCAAGCCTTGGTCGTCTAAGAAGTAGGCACTGTCAGGCGTGCCAAAGTGCGCCATGGCGAGGGCCAAGTAATGCGCCAACGATGAATTCGGCATCACGGCTTCGGTGGGAAACAAGATGCCCATACGCAAACGGACGTCATCGCGCATGACGTGTTGCGCAAAGTTGCGCCGCATGGAGGCGTCATACACCGCCAGCGTGGGATGAAAGTGTCGGCCTTTTACATCCCCGCGTGTGGTACCACTGGTCATGAAGGTGCGCGCGCTGGATTCAGGCGCTGCGCAACTGAGGGTCAAGTCTTTGAAGGCGTTGATCGGTACGGCTGGAATGTCTTGCCAGCGTTTCACCACGCGCGGTGTTTGACCACGCCCTTGGCAAAACTTTTGAAAAGGGCGGTTGTGTTCAAACTGGTGACGAAAGAGTGTCAGCGCGAGCGCGTTGAAGTCGTCATCGCTGACGTCTGC
>CANGML010000213.1 GCA_947454585.1 Comamonadaceae bacterium | reverse complement strand
CCAAAAATCGCCGTACCCACCCGCACCATTGTGCTGCCGGCGTACACCGCGGCTTCTAAATCGCCTGTCATCCCCATGGACAAGGTGTCGAACTGGGGCAAATTTAAAGCGGCTTTCAGCTCGTCAAACAAGACCCGCGCTTTGCTGTGCACAGCCACTTGGGCCTCAAAGCCATCTACAGGGTTAGGAATAGTCATGAGGCCGCGCAGTACTATGCGGGGTAGTTTGGCCACATCCGTGGCCAGCGCCAGCACATTGGCGGGGGCGATGCCTGATTTGGTTTCACCACCGTCGATATTGACTTGCAGGCACACGTTCAGCGGCGCTAAGTCCGGGGGGCGTTGGTCGCTCAAACGTTGGGCTATTTTGAGGCGATCCACCGTATGCGCCCAGTCAAAGTGTTCGGCCACGAATTTGGTTTTGTTGCTTTGTATGGGGCCAATGCAGTGCCATACCAAGGCGGGCAGGCTGTCTTGCAAAGCGATGATTTTGTCCACGCCTTCTTGAATGTAGTTTTCGCCAAAGTCGCGTTGTCCGCAAGCGGCAACTTGACGCACATCGTCGGCGCTGAAGGTTTTGGACACGGCCAACAACTGCACGCCGCCAGCCATACGACCACTGTCGGCGCAGGCGGCAGCGATGCGGGCTTGCACCGCGTGAAGCTTGTCTCGCAGGAGGTTGTGTGGAGCCTGGTTAGGGGTGCTCATGTGGGGCTACTTTAACAAGGCGGGCAAGCATGTCCTGCACGTTACCTGAGCGACAGAAAGGGTTGCTGCTCTGCCCCTATGATTTGGTCGCAAATCAACCCTTTGAGAAACCACCATGTCCAGCATCAACGCCAAAACTTACGAACCCACCAGCTCTGCCCACGTCGCCTTCATTGGCATGGGGGTCATGGGCTACCCCATGGCTGGCCACTTGGCCACAGCAGGCCATGCGGTCACGGTCTACAACCGCTCACCCGCCAAAGCCGAGGCTTGGGTCAAAGAATTTGCTGCCAGCAAAGCCCCCAAGAGCGCACCCACCCCACGCGAAGCGGCCAAAGGCGCCAGCATTGTGTTTTGCTGCGTGGGCAACGACGATGATTTGCGCTCCGTGGTGTTTGGTGCCGATGGCATGTTGGCAGGCATGGCGCCCGGCACCGTGTTGGTCGACCACACCACCGCCTCGGCTGACGTGGCCCGTGAGATTTATGCCGCCGCCAAGAACTTGGGCATCCACTTCATTGACGCCCCTGTGTCGGGCGGTCAAGGCGGTGCACAAAACGGTCTGTTGACCGTGATGTGCGGGGGTGACGGGCCGGTATTTGAGTGTGTCAAGCCTGTGGCCATGGCCTTTTCTCGTGCGTTCACGCTGATGGGCGAGCCTGGGGCGGGCCAGCTGACCAAGATGGTGAACCAAATTTGTATCGCAGGTTTGGTGCAAGGCCTGAGCGAAGCCATTGCCTTTGGCCAAAAGGCAGGCCTCGACATGAACCTCGTGCTCGACGTGATTGGCAAAGGTGCCGCACAAAGCTGGCAACTGGACAACCGTGGCAAAACCATGGTGGCCGACAAGTTTGACTTTGGCTTTGCGGTGGACTGGATGCGGAAGGATTTGGGGCTCGTGTTTGACGAAGCCAAGCGCAACGGCGCTGTGCTGCCCGTGACGCAGCAGGTAGACCAGTTTTATGGCGATGTGCAAAAGTTGGGCGGCAACCGCTGGGACACATCAAGCTTGATCAAGCGCCTGCGCTAAACCCTGGTACCAAATAAAAAGCCCTGCATGGCGGGGCTTTTTGCTATTTGTCACCTTGCGTTATTTGATTGGCGTCACAACAGGCTGTGCGGGGGTATTCAATGGCACGTTAGCACTCGTGGTGTTGCTCGTGCGTGCGGCATCGTCGGAGCGCCTAGGCTGCAAGGCGCGCAACTCATCCTCGGTGATGTAATCAAACACGCGCACCACGCGTTTGACGCCATTCACGCCACGCACCACATCGGTGGCGCGTTTGGCTTCAGATTGGGTCACACGACCCATCAGATACACCGTGCCGCGCTCACTCACCACTTTGAACACATTGGCGAACACATCTTCGGTATCGACCATAGAAGCTTTGACTTTGGCGACCAATAAAACATCGCTGGCACGTTCACTGTTGCTAGAAACTGGGCCCACCACCAACTCGTTCACCACACTGCGCACATTTTGAACGCGACCCACCAGTTGCTCAGCTTGCGAGCGGACCAGGTCACTGGTCACCTCACCCGTGATCAACACTTGCCGGTTATAGCTGGTGATGTTGATGTGCTCTTTGGTACCGAAATTCTCACGCATGGCGCTGGCACTGCGCTGTTCAAGCGTTTCATCCTCAACTTGAATGCCGGCCGAACGGCGATCACTCGCCACCATGGCGCCACCTAAGACGCCGCCAAACATCAACGGCGCCGCGCATGAGGCGAGCCCCAAGCACATGACCAAGGTTGACAACAGAGAGGCGGTTGATTTGTACATGTGTTTCATTCCTTACTTTCTGGATCACCCAAGAGTTGCGTATCCACGCCATCGCAAATGCAATGGATGGTGAGTAAATGGACTTCTTGAATTCGAGCGGTGCGATCGTGCGGCACGCAAATGTGCACGTCGGTTTCGCGCAGCGCGAGATTCATCTTGCCACCGCCTTTGCCTGTCAGCGCCACCACGGTCATGTCACGTTCGTGGGCGGCCTCGATGGCGGCTAAAACATTGGGGGAGCTTCCGCTGGTGGTGATCGCCAGCAACACATCACCCGACTGACCCAAAGCCCGCACTTGTTTGGCGAAGATTTGGTCGTAGCTGTAGTCGTTGGCAATGGCAGTGATAATGGAGCTGTCAGTGGTGAGCGCAATGGCACCCAACTCTGGACGCTCGCGTTCAAAGCGGCCGACAAACTCAGCCGCAAAGTGTTGCGCATCAGCGGCAGAGCCGCCATTGCCGCAGGCCAACACTTTTCCACCACTCGTGACGCTGGCCAGCACGGCAGACACAGCGGCAGCAATGGGTTTGGACAAGACTTGGGCGGCCTGATACTTCAGGTCGGCCGAGTCTATGAAATGTTGTTCAATTCGTTGCTCAAGCATCTGCCAATGATACCTTTTGTGCCCACCACTCATTGGCAGCCCCTAGGCATCAAACGCCGCTTTGTACCATTGCAAGGTATCGCCCTCTAGCGCCACCACATCAAAGCGGCAGGGCGGCATCTGCGTGTAATGCAGCAAGAAATAACGCGCCGCAAACACGAGGCGTCTTTGTTTGCTGGCCGTGACGCTGGCCAGCGCCCCGCCATGGTTGGCCTTGGCGCGGTGCCGCACCTCGACAAAAACCAGCGTGCCATCGGGCCCTTGCATCACCAAATCTATTTCTCCACCGCCTCGCCCGGGGGTCCGATAATTGCGGTGCACGAGTTGCAGGCCTTGGGTTTGCAAATAACGTAAAGCGCGGTCTTCCGCCGCATCTCCTTTTTGCTTGGTGGTTGAACGCTGTGGCGCTTGACCTTCGGGTTTGTTCACTGCTACTCCTTGATGAACGCCAACTTTGACTCCGCTTTGACGGCTGCGCATGCAGCAGCCTCCGCCCAAAACCACCCGCCAGGCACCCTGTACATGGTGGCGACGCCGATTGGTAATTTGGCCGACATCAGCTTGCGAGCGCTGCATGTCCTGAGTCTTTGCGACACACTGGCTTGCGAGGACACGCGACACTCACAAACTTTGCTGCGCGCCTACGGCATTGACACCTCCACCCCCCAATGGTT
>CANGML010000212.1 GCA_947454585.1 Comamonadaceae bacterium | reverse complement strand
ACCTTGAAGTTGCAAGACTTCTTTGAAGCCGAAAGCTGCATGCACCGCAGCCATGGCCATTGCATGACCATGGGCACGGCCAGCACCATGGCCAGCATGGTGGAGGCTTTGGGCATTGGCTTGCCTGGCAACGCCGCCTATCCCGCTGTCGATGGCCGTCGCAATGTGTTGGCCCGCGAAGCAGGACGCCGCATTGTGCAACTGGTGAAAGACGATATCAAGATTTCTCAAATCCTGACACGCGAAGCCTTTGAGAACGCCATTCGCACCCTCGCGGCGATTGGCGGCAGCACCAATGCGGTGATCCATTTGGTGGCTATCGCGGGACGCTTGGGCGTGCCGCTGAGCATCGACGACTTCGATCGCTTGGCGAGCGAATTGCCTTGCTTGGTCAACTTGCAACCCTCAGGTCAATACCTGATGGAAGACTTTTGTTACGCCGGTGGCTTGCCAGCAGTGATGAAAGAAATTGCGCATTTGCTGCACACCGAGGTGGTGACCGCCAACGGCAAGACGGTAGGTGAAAACGTGTCAGCGGCAGAAAACTACAACCCAGAAGTCATCAAGCCGTTTGCCCAACCTTTCAAAGACAAAGCGGGCATTGCGGTGTTGCGGGGCAACTTGGCGCCGCGCGGCGCGGTGATCAAGCCCAGTGCCGCCACCCCCGCCTTGATGACGCACACCGGTCGTGCCGTGGTGTTTGAAGACAGCCATGATTTCCATGCGCGCATCGATGATGAAAACTTGGATGTGGATGAACACTGCATCTTGGTGTTGAAGAACTGCGGCCCCAAAGGCTATCCCGGCATGGCCGAGGTCGGCAACATGCCGCTGCCGCCCAAGGTGCTGCGCAAAGGCATCACAGACATGGTGCGCATCAGCGATGCGCGCATGAGCGGCACGGCCTACGGCACGGTGGTCTTGCACACGGCACCCGAAGCGGCGGCGGGTGGCACCTTGGCCTTGGTGCAAAACGGTGACTTGATTACCCTCGACGTGCCCAAGCGCAGCTTGCATTTGCATGTGGACGAGGCCGAGTTGGCCAAACGCCGCGCAGCCTGGACGCCGCCACCGCCGGCGATGGCGAGTGGCTATTGGAAGCTCTACATTGACCATGTGCTGCAAGCCGATGAAGGCGCTGATTTAGACTTTCTACGAGGCATGCGCGGCTCCGCCGTGCCCAAAGATAACCATTAAGGAAAACTCGAGATGACAAAAGTAGCAGTGGTCACAGGCGCCAGTTCAGGCATTGGCAAAGCATGCGCCTTGGCGTTGTTGAAAGACGGGTGGCACGTGGCCTTGGTGGGCCGTCGCGCCGATGCACTGCAAGCGGCGATTGCCGAAGCGGGTGTGAACGGTGCCCATGCCTTGGCTGTGCCCACGGATGTGTCAAAAGACGACGAGGTGGCGCAGCTGTTCAAGACCGTCGTTGCTAAATTTGGTCGTGTGGATTTGTTGTTCAACAACGCGGGTATTTCCATCCCGCATACCCTGCCCGGCGACATGGCGGCTGACACCTGGCGTCAAGCGGTGGACATCAATTTGAATGGTGCGTTTTATTGCTTGTCACACGCCTTCAAGCAAATGCAAACGCAGTCGCCACAAGGCGGTCGCATCATCAACAACGGCTCTATTTCGGCGCATGCCCCACGCCCTGGCTCCATCGCTTACACGGCGACCAAGCATGCGGTCAGCGGCCTCACGCGTGCCGCCAATTTGGATGGTCGTGCGTTTGACATCGCGGTGGGGCAGATCGACATTGGCAATGTGGCCAGTGACATGACCTTGAAAATGGCGAATGGTGTGCACCAAGCCGATGGTTCGATCAAACCTGAAGCCCGCATGGACATGGGGGGTGTGGTGGATACCTTCATGACGATGGCAGGTTTGCCGCTGTCATCCAATATTTTGTTTGTGACGGTGATGGCCACCAAAATGCCTTTTGTCGGTCGCGGATAAACCGAAGCATTGACGACATGCGCCACGATGTGGTCACCCTGGGCGAAGCCTTGGTGTTGTTGGCTGCAGATCAGCCAGGGCCATTGGCGTCGGTGCAAAGTTTTACCTCTTTCACCGCGGGCGCAGAAACCAATGTGGCCGTGGGGTTGGCGCGTTTAGGCCTACGCGTGGGATGGGCGAGCCGATTGGGTGACGATGCGTATGGGCATCAACTGCTCAAAGCCTTCCGACAAGAAGGTGTGGATTGCCAACACGTGGCGACGGTGGCAGGTGAGCGCACAGGCTTTATGTACAAAGGCCGCGTCGACGATGGCACAGACCCACCGATCGAGTACCACCGAACAAATTCAGCCGCAAGCCACATGGGCCCCCAAGATGTAGACATCACGTGGCTCACACAAGCGCGGCATTTGCATGTGACCGGGGTGTTCCCCGCGCTGTCTGAGAGCACCTTGGCCGCCACCCGTTTGGCCATGCAAAGCATGCGCGGGCAAGGCAAGACGATCAGCTTTGACCCCAACTTGCGCCCTGCTTTGTGGTCCGATGCTGCGCACATGCGAGACACCTTGAATGCCTTGGCTGCGCAGGCCGACTGGGTGTTCCCTGGCCTAGACGAAGGGCGTCAACTCACAGGCCGCCACACGCCCGAAGAGATCGCCAAGTTTTATGTGCAGGCAGGTGCTTCCCATGTGGTGGTCAAGCTGGGGGCTGAGGGTGCGTACTACCAAGGCCCCGTTGACCAAGGCTCGGACACGCGGGGTTATGTGCGTGCCTATCCCGTGACACACGTGGTCGATACCGTGGGCGCAGGGGATGCGTTTGCGGTGGGTGTGATCAGTGGCATGTTGGAGCAGTTGTCCTTGCACCAAGCGGTGCAACGTGGGGCATGGCTGGGCGCACGCGCAGTGCAAGTGCGCGGCGATACCGAAGGCTTGCCGACACGCGAGGTATTGCAGGTTGAACAAAACAGGAGACACATATGAAGATTGGTTACATCGGCGCCTCAGGCCTCATGGGCCACGGCATGGCGAAAAACTTGCTGGCCAAGGGGCAGCAAGTGGCCATCACCGTGCATCAACAGCGCGACCGTGTGCAGGACTTGTTGGATGCGGGCGCCACCTTGGCGCCCGATATCGCGGCCTTGGGTGCGGGTTGCGATGTGGTGCTGATCTGTGTCACCGGCTCGCCGCAAGTCGAAGCGGTGGTAGCCGGGCCAAACGGCTTGCTCAGCCAGGCCCAAGCAGGCTTGGTGATTGTGGATTGCTCGACGAGCGAACCTGCCTCTACCGCACACTTGCGCGAGCTGGCCCATGCCAAGGGCGTGACGTTGGTGGATGCACCGCTGGCGCGTTCCCCTGTCGAGGCCGAGGCGGGGCGTCTCAACATCATGGTGGGCGCAACAGCGGAGGTGTTTGCCAAGCTGGAACCTGTTTTGAAATGCTGTGCAGAAAACGTGTTTCATGTCGGTGGGCCAGGCGCGGGCCATGGCATCAAGCTGTTGAACAACTTCATTGGCCAAGCCATCTGTACGGCCACGGCCGAGGCCTTTGCCGTAGGCCAGCGCGCAGGCATTGACCCCAAGCAGTTGGTCGCGCTGGTAGGGGCGGGTCCTGTGAACTCCGGTCTGTTTCAGGCCATGGCCAAAACGCTGGACGGTGATTTGACAGGCTTGAAGTTTGAGCTCGACAACGCGCGCAAAGACATTCGCTACTACACGCATTTGGCCGAAGGCATGGGCGTGCCCACCTTGATGGGGGAAGCCGTACACCAGTCACTCAGCATGGCCAGCGCCTTGGGTTTTGGCAAAAAATTTGT
>CANGML010000211.1 GCA_947454585.1 Comamonadaceae bacterium | reverse complement strand
GGCGCACTTGCAACGCTACAAAGACGCACAGTCTGCGTTGCTGAAGGCCAAAGCAATCGATCCCACCTTGAAGTTCGCCACTAGCCCCGAGAAATTCAATGCCGTGCTGAACCAGGTGAGTGAACTGGCGAACGCGCCAGCCACTTCTGTGGTGATGCAACCCTCGGTGACCCCGGGCACCTATGCAGCGACCAAGGCTGTGCCAGAACCAGCATCCACTGCTACCTCATCGCTGACGTATGTGTGGGTCGCCATAGCTGCTTTGGTGGCCTTGGGCTTGTGGTTGCGTCGCTCAGCGGCAAGCAACGCCAACCTTGCCGCTCCTTCACCCATGGGGGCCTCAACCCCAGCGCGCGGCTTTGGCGCGCAGTTCTCCCCCACCGCACAGCCGGGCTATACCGCCGCACCACAAGGGGGGGCCACCATGACCGGCGCAGTGGTCGGTGGTTTGGCAGGCGTGGCCGCTGGCTACGCCTTGTCTAAAGCTTTGGAGGGGGACTCGCATTCGGCAGCCCCTGCGGCTGGAGCGGCGGCAGGGAGCACCAACGGGGGCTATGTGCCCTTTGAGACGCCTGCCCAGCCTGACTTGGGGGGCTTTGATGCCGGCTCAGGGTCCGATTGGGACAGCGCCGATTCGGGTGGCAGCAGCGACGACTGGTAAGGCCCCTTCAGTCTTGCGACAGCTGGGCTGTCGTCACCACCTCTTGCATGAGCTGCATGGCTGCTTGATGGGTTGCCGTCATGGGGCGCCGCCCTGACCAGACCAACATCAGTTGGCTGCGGAGTTTGGGGCGCTCAATGCGGTGCGTGCTGAAGTCTTGAGGGTTGGCAAAGTTGCGCAGGGTGTACGCAGGGAGCACGGCATAGCCCAAACCCTCTTTGACCAATTCCAAAATGGCGTTCAAGCCGTCAATCTCCAGCGCGATGTTGGGTTTGCATTGAATGCGCTGCATCTCCGTGTCGATCAGCAGCCGAAAGGCGTTCGGTCGGCTTGGCACGATCAGCGGAAGTTTGGCCAAATCCGCCAGCGGCATGACGGCCTTGAGCGTGCTGGCAGATGGGGTGGAGGGCTTCTTTTTACCCGCGATCAAAATCAACGCGTCTTCGTGCAGCACCGTCATGTCCAGATCGGGCGAGGCCGGTGGGTTGTAGAGCACGGCCATGTCGAGTCGGCCTGCGCGCAAGCTTTCCACCATCAACACCGAGAAGCCCTCTGTCAAGGACAGCTGCGCGTGGGGCAGGGCTTGGCGAAACGCCATGGTCAGGGGCACCGTCACCAGCTTGGAGAGGCTGGGCGGTAATCCGATCGACACACGCCCAGCCAAGGCCCCACGCACAGAGCCCAGCTCCTCTTGCGCCACCGCCACTTGATGCAAGATGCCGCGCCCGTGCTCGAGCATGACCAAGCCTGCTTCCGTCACGGTGACGCCGCGCCCGTTGCGCATCAGCAAGTTTTGGTGCAACTCAACCTCGAGTTGTCGCACATGGCGGCTCAGCAAGGGCTGTGGCAGGTTCAAGGCCAGCGCTGCTTTGGTGAAGCTGCCCAGTTCGGCTACGCGCACAAAGGATTCAATTTGTTTGAGTTCCATGAAATTCTCTATTTTGAATAACCAATTGTCCGTTATTCAAAAACGTTATAGCAGCTAGTTACCCTTTTGGCGATGATTCCTAGGGCAAATCTCTAGAATCACGCCCATGCAAACACCTTCATCCCCACTTGTTCTGCGCGGTATTTCGTCTATGGCTACCAAGGCCGTGCTGGCAGATTTGACCCAGGCCTACCTGGCGCAAACTGGCGTGACGGTGCAGATTGAATCTGTGGGCGGTGTGGATGCCGCCAAGCGGGTGCAAGCGGGCGAGTCCTTTGACATGGTGTTGCTGGCCTCCGATGCGATTGAGCGTTTGATCGCCTCTGCGCATGTGCAGCCAGGCTCACGCAGCGACTGGGTGCGCTCCCCCGTGGCGGTGGCGGTGCCAGCGGGTGCGGCCAAGCCTGACCTGAGCCATGAAGCGGCCGTGAAGGCTGCCGTCCTCGCCAGCCCCACCCTGAGCTATTCCACGGGCCCGAGTGGGGTCTACCTAGAGAAATTGTTTGAGCGTTGGGGCATCGCCAACGAGGTCAAAGCCCGCATCGTGGTGCCGCCCCCCGGCACGCCTGTCGGCGCGTGGGTGGCGAGTGGCAAGGCCGCTTTGGGCTTTCAGCAGTTGAGCGAACTCATCGCGTTGCCGGGCATTGAGGTGCTGGGTACCTTGCCCGCAGATGTGGCCTTCATCACCACGTTTTCATCCGGCATTCCTGCTGTCATCGCGGGCGACGTCACGCGTGTGGCCGCTGTGCAATCGTTTTTGAAGTTCTTGGCTTCGGCTGACGTGGAAGACGTCAAGCGCAAGCAGGGCATGAACTGGCTTTGATTTTTCATTTCTTTCTGTAAGGGGTATTCATGTCTCTCATCATCGACGTCCACGGTCACTACACCACAGCGCCCAAGGCCTTGGAAGACTGGCGCAACAAACAAATCGCGGGCATCAAAGACCCAGCGTCTATGCCGAAAGTGTCTGACCTAAAAATCAGTGACGACGAGCTGCGCGAGACCATTGAGACCAACCAACTCGCCAAGATGAAAGAGCGCGGCTCTGACATCACCATCTTCAGCCCCCGTGCCAGCTTCATGGCGCACCACATTGGCGACTTCAATGTGTCGTCTACCTGGGCGGCCATTTGT
Source organism: Comamonadaceae bacterium (assembly GCA_947454585.1). Lineage (GTDB taxonomy): Bacteria > Pseudomonadota > Gammaproteobacteria > Burkholderiales > Burkholderiaceae_C > Limnohabitans. The sequence goes on along the minus strand of CANGML010000211.1, from coordinate 1,072 downwards.
AACGAGCTGTGCTTTCGCGTGTCAGAGCTCTTTCCCAACAACTTTGTGCCTGCGGCCATGTTGCCCCAGTCGCCCGGTGTGGACCCCGCCACCTGCATTCCAGAATTGGTCAAGTGTGTCGAGCAATACGGCAACGTCGGCATCAACCTGAACCCAGACCCCTCGGGCGGCCACTGGACATCGCCCCCTTTGAGTGACAAGTCGTGGTACCCCATCTACGAGAAGATGGTCGAGTACGACATCCCCGCCATGATCCACGTGTCGACCAGCTGCAACGGCTGCTTCCACACCACGGGCGCCCATTACTTGAACGCCGACACCACGGCATTCATGCAGTGTTTGACGTCTGATTTGTTCAAAGACTTTCCTACCTTGAAGTTCTTGATTCCCCATGGCGGTGGCGCGGTGCCTTACCACTGGGGCCGTTTCCGCGGTTTGGCGCAAGAGCTGAAGAAGCCTTTGCTGTCGGAACATCTGTTGAACAACATCTACTTCGACACCTGCGTCTACCACCAGCCAGGCATTGATTTGCTGACCAAAGTGATCCCTGTCAAGAACATCCTATTCGCGTCCGAGATGATTGGTGCCGTGCGTGGCATCGACCCTGAGACCGGCCACTACTTTGACGACACCAAGCGCTACATTGAGTCCACGCTCAACCTCAATGCCGATGAGCGTCATCAGGTGTACGAGGGCAACGCTCGTCGCGTGTTCTCACGCTTGGACACCACGCTCAAAGCACAAGGTCGTTAAGCGTAACGCGCACCCTCTTATTTTTTGGAGATTTCTTATGTACGAACTCGGCGTTGTTTATCGCAACATCACACGCGCAGACCGCGCGACAGCGGACGCATTGGCCGCACTCGGCTCAGCCACCGTGCACGAAGCCATGGGCCGTGTCGGCTTGATGAAACCCTACATGCGCCCCATCTACGCTGGCGCCCAAGTGTCGGGCACGGCAGTGACGGTGTTGCTGCACCCCGGTGACAACTGGATGATGCATGTGGTGGCTGAATTGATTCAACCCGGTGACATTGTGGTGGCCGCCATCACCGCGCCGTGTACCGATGGT
>CANGML010000210.1 GCA_947454585.1 Comamonadaceae bacterium | reverse complement strand
GGCATCGTCTTGCCAAGCGCTGCGCCAGCTCTCAAACCCCGCGCTGCCCACCGCGCTGCCCAGCGTGATACCCAAGACAGACAAGCTGCACAACATCACAGCCACCGCCCAGCGCGACCCGCGTGCCCCACGCGTTGTCATGGCTGCCCCTTGGCTGGATCGCTGGCTGGTAAGTCAGCTTTATCGGTCAGACACTTGGCCATCAACCCAGCAGCCTCAGCCATGCGTGGGCCTGCACGCACCAACACATCGGACTCTGCGGGTTTGAAATGACAGACACGTTGCGCTTGTATGGCATGCAGGTTCTGCCAACCTGGCCGAGTCGACATGGTGGCCCAGTTGCTGTCGCCCACCATGATGAGGTCGGGCTGCGCTCGGACCACAAATTCGGGGTTGATTTTGGGGAAGGGGCCAAGGGACGCGGGCAAGATGTTGCGCGCACCTAAGCGCTGCAACGTTTCACCAATGAAGGACGACTCGCTCGCGCCATAGGGGGCAGGGCTGACCTCGAAGTACACGCGCTGCCCTCTGGCTTTGGCCGGCACCGATTGCGCGGCAGCCTGCACGGCGGCATCTATCTCGCGCCAGACACGCTCGCTTTGTTGCACAGGCAAGTGCAAGGCTTGCGCCACGATCGCCATCACACGCTGAACATCGGCATGCGAATTGGGCTCTAGCGCCAACACCGTCAAGCCTAAAGCCCTGAAACGCTCAGCCCCCCGTGCGGAGCTGGCCATCAACACCAAATCGGGTTTGGCGGCCACCACACGTTCGATGTTGGGGTCAATGCCGCCGCCCATGCGCGGCAGCTTGGCAATGCTGTCGGGCCAGTTGGAATAGCGGTCCACACCCACCAGTTTTTGGCATTGCCCCAATGCACACACGGTTTCAGTGAGCGAGGGCAACAAACTGACGATGCGTTGTGGTGACCGTGGAATGGTCACCTCCACTTGGCGGTCATCGCGCAACACAACCGCCTGCGTCATGCTGGCAATGCACAACAGCACTGATAAGACGGCGGTGTGCTTAAGCATGCACGGCCTCCCATTGCTGAAAGATACGGTGCAACTGCGCGACGCCATCCGTCAACGCTGCAGGGCCCGGCTGCAAAATATCGGCCGACTTGATCTCAAAAATTTGCTTTGTGCGCACGGCGGGCACGTCTTGCCAGCCCGCGCGGGCGGCTGCGTTGTCAGGGCGAAACTTCTTGCCGCACAGCGAACCAATGATGATGTCGGGCGCACGGTCGATGATGGTTTGACTGCTCGCAATGATGCGGTCTTTGCCCATCGGCATTTGCGCCAACTCTGGGAAGCAATCATCCCCCCCCGCGATACCGATCAGCTCTGACACCCAGCGAATAGCGCTGATGTGTGGCTCATCCCATTCTTCAAAATACACCTTGGGGCGACGCTTGAATGCGGCCGCTGCCTGTTGCATGGCATCGAGCTGGTCGCGCATGTGTTGCAAACGCTGCAAGCCCTGCTGGGCTTGCCCCACCATCGCAGCGACTTGGTAGAGCACAGAAAAAACCTCATCCACACTGCGCTGGTTGAACACCGTCACCTGTACACCCGCACGGATGAGCAAGGCGGCAATATCAGCCTGCAAATCAGAAAAACCAAACACGCAATCGGGTTTCAGCGCCAAGATCTTGTCAATCTTGGCACTCAAGAAAGCACTCACTTTGGGCTTCTCATCCCGCGCACGCCGCGGGCGCACGGTGTAACCCGAAATGCCGACAATGCGCGCCTCTTCCCCTAGCAGGTACAGCCACTCGGTCGTTTCCTCGGTGAGGCAGACGATGCGTTGGGGGAAAAAGTCAAGTTTCGACATTAGTTTTTAGGTTGCCAATTGAGGCCTACAAACAAAGTACGACCAGGGTTTGCCATCAAAGCAACCTGCTCAAAATGCTTGTCCGCAGCGTTGTTGATGCGTGTCAGCAACTTCCAATCTTGGTTAATTTGATTCGTCGCGTATAAGTTAATCAAACTGTAGCCACCTAAGCTTGTCGTATTCACAGCATTGTCATAACGCTTACCCACTGTTATGACTTCTGCACCTAACTTCCAGCTGAAAACAGAACGATCAACTCCGGCAGTTGCGGTGTGTCGTGCGCGCAATGGGAGATCACGGCCTTGGTCATCTTTCGCTTCCAATAGATCGAGAGAACCCCGCACGTTGTAGCGTCCAACGATTTGTGAAGCACTCAAGGTTTTACCTTGAATCGTGGCTTCACCAATGTTGTAGTAAGTAAAGATAGGCGCTGGACGCGCACTGATGAGGTTTCTAAATTCATTGCGATACAACACAACGCTCATTTTTGACGCGCCTTGGGTATAACGCAGGCCCATATCGCGGTTACGACTGGTCTCTGGCTTCAAGTCTCTGCTGCCGTAACTGGAGTAGGTTTGCTCAAGCGTTGGGGATCTAAAACCCGTCGCAATAGAAGCAGTCGCCTTGAGTGAATCGCTCAGGGCGTATCCATAGGCAAATCCCGCCGTGTTTTTAGAGCCAAAAATATCATCTTGGTCATGGCGAGCATTCAATTGATAAGACTGCAGTCCGCGTGTGGCACCATAACCAAGACTCACCGCACGCTGGGTCCGGTCACCCATAAATCCGTACGTGCTTCGATCTTCAAACTTATCTGACTTGTGCTCTAAATTCGCTGAAATATTGTCACCGTTAACGCGCCATTGATTTTCGAAAAGAGCGCCATTCATCGTTGTTCGGAAATCACTCCAACCGTTATCTTTGACATCGTGCACAGAGTTCGTCAGTGAAACCTTGCTTCGGTAGTTATCTGTCCAGTCTGCTATCCAGCGCACAGCAGCGGTAGCTAATCTTGCTGCAGAAGTGTAGTCAGTTGTCGGCTGGGACGAATACATATCTACATAGCGTGAGTTCAATTCATTTTTTAGAAATGAACTTTCCAAGCGATGTGACGCACTGAGTTGCACACCCAACCGACCGTTGTAGGAAGTGCTGCGAGCGGCCTCGCGTTCTGGGTTGTGTCTGACGCTTGGGACTGTGTTAAAGCCACCGGTTTCATCGTGCGCAGCGGTGATGGCGTAATCAAAGCGACCTTCACCACCTGACACACCCGTCGAAAACTTACTGGTTTGATGGCTGGCAACACCTGCGTTCGCGAAAATTTGCTGACCCGATTTGTACTGACGCGTAAAAATTTGAATCACACCGCCCATGGGGTCTGATCCATAAACAGCGCTTGCTGGACCCTTGACAATTTCAATGCGCTCTACGTTTGAAAGTGGAATCATTTCCCATGGCACACCACCACCTAAACGAACAGTCCCTTCTTGTGAGTCAACGCGAACACCATCGATGTAAACAGCGGTCATACGGGCTTCAGCGCCGCGAATGAAAACGCTGTTACCACCGTAGCTCACAGATTGAATCCCTGGCTGCGCCGCCATCAATTCAGTGATGTTGGATTGTCCCGATTGTTCAATCGCGTCTCGCGTGATCACAACCACATCAGCCAGTGTTTCATTGATTCTTTGGGGGGCACGCGTAGCAGCAACGATCACCTCTTGCGGGGCTGCCTGGCCAAATGCTGAAACACAAGCCAAAACAGAAAGCGCAGGAACAAACGCGCGAGCGCGAATAGATTTCTTCATGATTTAAATACCAACAGTTATGTGCCCTCACCGCCTTCCCCGACAGTGCTTGAGCGAATTAGCAGCGCGCTTTAGGCGCACTGCCACCTTGTTGGCCGGTATCCGGGCTGGCGGAGACAACCTCTGTCGCCTTCCCAAACGCTTGTTCAAGGCGCTCAGTGGCATGTGTGACAGAAGCGGAGCACAAGGGCTCGTCCGCTTGACCGTTGCG
>CANGML010000209.1 GCA_947454585.1 Comamonadaceae bacterium | reverse complement strand
TGGCAGGCCTATCTGCAGCCCTGTCCTTGTCGAGCCACGGTGTGCGTGTCCAAGTGATCGACCATGCCAGTGCATGGCCAGCAACGGGCGCCGGCCTCACTTTGGGCGCTGCTACCTTAAGAGCCCTTCAGCAATTGGGTGTGCTTGAGCAGGTCAAGCGACGAGGCCATACGCATGAGGGCATTCAGGTTTGCGATGTCATGGGTCGCCCACTGCGCTTTATCGCCAGCCCACCCTTGTCTGATGCACAGGTTCCCGGAGCGGGCGGCATTTTGCGTTCGGTACTCCACGACATCTTGATCGAACAGGCACGCGAACAAGGCATTGGCTTGCAGCTCGGGCAGAGCGTCAACAACCTAGTGATGAGAAACGACACTGTGGAGGTGCACCTGTCGAATGGCGATGTGCAGCACTGGGATCTGGTGATCGCCGCGGACGGCCTGTCTTCACATCACCGAACAACGTACTTTCCAGAGGCACAACCAGCACGGTTCACGGGCCAAGGGTGCTGGCGCGTGGTGCTGCCCCGACCGAAGACACTGACCAATCGGCACTTCTTTTTGGGGGGACGCTGCAAGTTGGGCCTGACACCTGTTTCGCAAGACCAGATGTACTTGTTTTTGCTGGAGCATGTGCCAACTAATCCTTGGCGAGATCCACAAACACAGCACCTGATCCTGCGTGATTTACTGGCTGACTATGGCGGCCCCTTTGTCGAAATCAGCGCCAACTTGAACCCGCACTCTGGGATCGTCTACCGTCCGCTAGAGTCACACTTTCTTGGTCAGGTCTGGTACCGCGATCGCCTCATCCTGATCGGCGATGCAGCCCATGCCACCACACCGCAACTTGCAGCCGGTGCAGGGATGGGGATAGAAGACGGCTTGGTGCTCGGCCAAGAACTGGGCCGATCGCAGTCATTACAACAAGCCCTGAAGGCTTTCATGCAACGGCGTCATGATCGCTGCCGTATGGTGGTGAATAATTCCTTACGCATTGGCGAATTCGAGGTTGAAGGCGCGAGCCCTGAAGCGCAGACAGACTTGGTTAACACCTCACTGCGCTTGCTAGCAGAGCCAATTTGAATCGTGATCAGGAACCAACATGCAAAAAATCTCCCGCCGTTTTCTCCCTCTGGTCTTTATGGCGCTGACGGCTGTGGCGCATGCGCAGCCGTTTCCGGCCAAACCCATCAAAATCATCGTCCCGTTTCCCGCCGGTGGGACTGTCGATTTTTTTGCGCGGGTGGTGAGCTCCAAACTCACTGACGCGCTTGGACAAACCGTCCTTGTCGAAAACAAAGCGGGTGCTGGCGGCAACATTGCAGCAGAGGCAGTCGCCAAAGCCGCACCGGATGGATACACCCTGTTGATGGGTTCTGAGGTGGTTGCCATCAACACATCGCTGTACAGCAAACTCGCCTATGACCCCATCAAGGACTTGGCCCCGATCACGCTGGTCGGAACCGTCCCCAACATCCTGATCGTCAACCCTTCCTTGCCCGTCAATTCCGTCAAAGAATTGATTGCCCTCGCCACCAAAACGCCAGGCAAGATTTCTTTTGCCTCGACAGGTCAAGGCACGTCGAGCCATCTCTCTTCGGAGCTCTTCAAACTGATGGCCAATGTCAACATGCTGCATGTTCCGTACAAAGGCGGCCCCCCTGCCATCGCCGACTTGATTGGCGGTCAAGTCGACATGATGTTCATCAACATGCCCACGGGTCTCGCGCACGTGAAGTCAGGCAAGGCGCGCATCCTGGCTGTCAGCAGCGCCCGACGTGTTGCGCAACTGCCTGATGTGCCGACGGTTGACCAAGCGGGGCTGAAAGGCTTCGAGACAGCGGCCTGGTCTGGGCTTTACGCACCTGCGGGCACGCCCCCAGAGATCATCGCAAGGCTCCAGGTTGAGGTGGTCAAAATTCTCAAAATGCCCAGCGTCAAGGAACAACTGGCAGGCCAAGGCGCTGAGCCCGTGGGCGATAGCCCTGAAGAGTTTGCACGCTTCACGCGAGACGAAATTGCCAAGTGGGCCAAGTTGATCAAAATCTCAGGGGCAAAAATTGAGTGAAGTGCTCATGACCAGCCTCCCCATTTTCTGGGTCGATGCCATTCTGCTTTTCACTTTGCTGGAGTGGCTGGTCTTGGGCATGAGGAGCACCCGAACTCAGAAAGGTTTGCGGTTTATCGACATCAGCGCAGGGCTGCTTCCTGGGTGGCTTTTGATGCTCTCTCTTCGATTGGCAGCACCCCCTGATGTGTCCATCGACGTGTTTGCTTGCCTGACCCTAGCCGGCATTGCGCACGCGTTGGATTTTTACCGCCGATACAAACAAATCTCTGGCTGATGCACGCAGATTGATTTACGATTTGAGATCGATCAACCCCAATGCACACCCTAAGCAAAATTTAAAGTAACAACTGGAGCAAGTTTTGAAAAAAGATCTGTTGAGTCAATGGGCATGGCGTTCGTGTGTTGCCGTGCTGGGTCTGGCGATCGCCAGTGGCGTTGCCGCGCAAGCGTTTCCAAGTAAACCTATCCGATTGATCGTTCCCTTTGCACCGGGCGGGGTGGTGGATGTTACGGCGCGTCAAATTGGTCCCAAACTGTCGGAAGCTCTTGGCCAGCCCGTGTTGATTGAAAACCGAAGCGGTGCGGGTGGCACGCTTGCTGCAGACCATGTGGCCAAGTCCACGCCTGATGGCCACACCCTGTTGGTCGCCTTCGACTCGCATGCGGTCAATCCACACATCTATAAATCAGACCTGCGTTACGACACCTTCAAGGACTTTGCGCCAATTTCCTTCATCGGCAGCATCCCCTTGTTGCTGGCGACCAGCCCAGCTTTTCCGGCCAAAGATATGCCTAGCTTCATCCAAGTCGCCAAGAGCAAACCGGGGACCATTTCCTACGCCTCTGTAGGCGCTGGCAGCTCAGGCCATTTGGCAGCCGAGCAGTTGAAGTTGCTCGCCAATGTCGATATGTTGCACATCCCCTTCAAAGGCGGTGCGCCGGCACTGTCTGCCCTGATGGGTGAGCAAGTTCAATTGATTGTGTTTGCGGCGGGTGCGGGTGTGCCGCTGGCGCGCAGTGCAAAAATTAAGCCCCTCGCGGTCAGCGGCATGCGCCGATCATCGGCGTTGCCAGGCGTGCCGACCATGGCAGAAGCCGGTTACCCGCAGCTTGACTCTGGCGCATGGATGGGTTTGTTGGCACCGGCAGGAACACCAGCCCCCGTGATTGCCCGTTTGAATTCTGAGTTGAGCAAGGTCTTGAATGACCCTGAGCTCAGCAAAAAACTCGCTGACCAAGCCGTTGATCTGTCAAGCAGCACGCCCGAAGAGTTGGGTTCATTGATCCGTGCCGAGCATGACAAGTGGGGCAAGGTCATCAGGGACGCCAAGCTCAACGTCTCGCAGTGATCAGCGGCCGATGAAATTGGGCTTTCGGCCTTCCTTGTGAGCCACCATGCCCTCGTTGACGTCCTGACTCCACTCGAGGGCATGCCGCAGGGCATCGGACAGTTCGCGTGCTGCGCGGGTGCCTGGCTCTTGCCGAGTGGCCATGATTCGCTTAGCGCCACGCACGGCCAAGGGGCCGTTGTCAGCGATGGTGTGGGCGATTTTTGCCACAGCCTCCTTGAGTAACGCTGGAGGATGCACCCCTTGCACCAAGCCCAGTTGATTCATCTCAGCGCTGTCAATTTCTCGTGCAGTACAGATAAGTTCCAGGGCGCGGGCCTTGCCCACAAGCAGAGGCAATCGCACCGGCGCACCGGCTCCAGGAAAACCGCCCCAAGAGGCTTCCGGCATTTGCATCGTGGCATGCGTTGCCGCATACCGAAGGTCACATGCC
>CANGML010000208.1 GCA_947454585.1 Comamonadaceae bacterium | reverse complement strand
TGACGGTGATGGACTTGCCCACCTCCTCGCGCAAGTCCACCAGAAACACAGACAAGCCCTCGGACTTCTTTTTCACTTCGGCCAACGGCGTGGTGCGTGCCAGCAGCAGCATGAAGTCGGAGTGCTGCAGGCGCGAGGTCCACACCTTTTGGCCATTCACCACATAGTGGTCGCCTTGTCGCACGGCCACGGTCTTGAGCTGGGTGGTGTCTGAGCCTGTCGTGGGCTCGGTCACCGCCATCGACTGCATGCGCAACTCACCCGAGGCGATTTTGGGCAGCAAGGCCTCTTTCTGCGCTTGGGAGCCATGGCGCACCACGCAGCCCATCACATACATCTGGCCATGGCACGCGCCTGAGTTACCGCCTGCACGGTTGATCTCTTCCATGATCACGCTGGCCTCGGTCAGGCTCAGGTTGGAACCGCCGTACTCCTCAGGAATCAAGGCCGACAGCCAGCCGGCTTCGGTCAGCGCTGTGACAAATTTTTCGGGGAAGGCGCGGGCCTCATCCACCTCTTGCCAATAACGGGAGTCAAAGGCAGACACCACTTGGCGTACGCCTTCGCGCAATTCGGGGAAATCTTGTCGGCTCATGGTTTATTTACTCGGTGTGGTGTACAACTGGCCGCCATCCACATTGATGACGCTGCCGCTCAAATAACTGCACAAGGGTGAGGTGCAGAACACGGCCAGCTTGGCCATTTCACTGGGCTCGGCCAAACGGCCAAAGGGGAAGCCGCTGGTCAGCTCAGCCCAACGGTTGGCATCGCCGAATTTCTTTTCTGCTTGCTGCTGCAGCATGCCTTGCATGCGATCGCTGCGCGTGGGAGAGGGGTTGATACCAAACACACGCACGCCGTGCTTCACGCTTTCACCCCCCACGCCTTGGGTGAATGCCATCAGTGCCGCGTTGCCGGTGGCGCCGCAAATGTAATCAGCACGTGGTGCGGCGCCGGCCATGCCGATGATGTTGCAAATCACACCGTGGCCACGCGCTTGCATCATGGGCAAATACACGCGCGTCATGTTGATGTAGCCGAACACCTTGAGTTCCCAGGCTTGGCGCCAACGCTGCTCGTCCACATCCACCACATTGCCGCCCGGAATAGCGCCCGCGTTGTTGATGAGGATGTCCACCTCGGGCATGTGTGCAAACAGTTGTTCTGCCGAGCCCGAGACGGATAAATCCAACAACACCGAAGACGGCTTGGGCAATCCTGCTTGCGCAAAGGCTTGTTCAGCAGCAGCCAAATTAGAGGCATCCCGTGCCACCAAGACCGGCTGTGCCCCTTCATGCGCGAAGGCCAACGCGATGGTCAAGCCAATGCCACGCGAGCTGCCCGTGATCAACACGCGCTTGTTTGTCAGTTGCAAATCCATGGGGAAAGTTACCTTGTGAAAAGAAATTTAAACGGCAGGGGCCGGCACTTGTGCGGTGTACCAAGCGGCCATGGATTCACCGGTCATGAAACACACATTCGGTGTTTTGATGAGCAAATCCAACATGCGCTCCAAGCTCTCAAAGCGATGGGGCACACCAATCAAGTGAGGATGCAAGCCAATCGCCAACACGCGCGGCTGGGTCAGCGCTTCGCGTTCAAACAAGCGCAAGCTGTTTTCTAAGCGCTGGTACATCTCGTTGGAGCTGTGCTTTTCGACCGCATAAATGATGGAGTCGTTGACCTCGAGGTTGTAGGGCAGCGAGAGCAACGGGCCTTGCTTCGTCGTCATCCAGCGCGGCACATCGTCCACCACCCAATCAAACACGTAGTCAATACCTTGGCGTTTCAAAATTTCGGGTGTGTCGTGTGACTCACGCAGACCGGGGCTCAGCCAACCCTTGGGGCGTTTACCGGTGAAGGACTCGATCATCTCTAAGCTGGTCGAGATCAAGGCTTCTTCGCCTTCGGCATGGTTCAACGCTTTTTGATGCACCCCATGGCCGATGAATTCCCAACCCGCCTCATGCATGGCCTCAGCCGCGCGCGGGTAGGCGTGAATCACGCCCGCATTGAAGCTGGTGGAAGCAGGCAAGCCCCGAGAATGAATGGCCTCGATGATGCGCGGCAAACCGGCGCGCATGCCGTAGTCGGCCCAGCTGAAGTTGGGCACATCGGGAATGGTCTCTTTGCCATGCGGAGGCGTGACGATGGTGCGCGGCATGCTGGCATCGAACTGCCAATGCTCCACATTGACCACCAAATGCACCATGATGGCGCCCTCTTTTGGCGCTTTGAGTGGAGGACCTTCATTTGAAAAAACATACGGGATGCGTGGGTTAGCCATAGAACAATCCAATGCGCAGAAAAGAGGTTTTCAATTGAGGTCTCATTGTGGCCCCAACACCCAGGGCAAACAACGCGAGCCCTTGATAACTAGGGGTATTCCGCGTGTTTTCTGTCTCGTGTGTGACCAACTTTTTGGTCGCAATACGGTGAGACTAAGGCCGTGGAAATCGCCGCATTTTTCAGGCTTGGAAATTGCATCTGTCCGCTATCGGTTCATCGACTTTTTAATGGAGAAATTTTTCATGCGAATTTTGCGTTTCATCTCTGCCGCACTCATCACTTGCGTGGGTGTGTTGCAATCCGCACAGGCGATCACGCCGATGCCTAGCCCGATGCCCACCAAAGAGGTCATCACCATTGGTTACGTGAAAGTGGGCCAAGTTTCTCCGCTGCATTTGGTGGAGGAAGACCTCAAAAAGATGAACATCGAAGTCAAGCGCGCTGAGTTTGTGCGCTATGCCGATGCACGCACCTCCTTGTTGTCGAACTCTGTTGACGTGTCCGTGGTCGGCCCCGCTGACTTGGCCATCGCCGCCAGCCAAGGTTCAAAAAATATCGTGGGTCTGAGTGGTGTGGCATCGTCGCCCAAATATTTGGTGGTGCGCAAGGGCGTCACGATCAACACCTGGGATGACCTGAAGGGCAAAAAGATCGCGGTCGCCCCTGGCTCAGCCGTTTGGTTCGCTTGGGCCATGACCTTGGTGGAAAACAACATCCCTTACAACACGTTCACCGCCGTCAACATCCAAGGTGGCGGCACGGCTTTTGTGCAAGCGCTCAAGCGCGGCGACATCGATGCCATGTTGAGCTGGGAGCCCTTTGAGTCGCAAGTGGTGGCTGAAGGCGCCGCCTATTTCGCGACCAACTTGGTGGACTACAGCAAATCCAAAGCCGTGGGTCAAGAGTTGGGCTTGTTGGCCGCTTCCGGCGAGGCCTACAGCAAGCGCCGTGAAGTCATCAAGCGCTTCATGTGGGCTTACTTGAATGCAGAGGCCAAACTGGCCGCTGACAGCAATGCCTTCATCAACACCTACTCACAGTTCACCGGTCTGCCTTTGGAGATCACACGTGAATCACACAAGCTGATCAAGCTCGGCGGCGTGCTCGACAAAGCCCAGGTGTCTCGCTTGGCTGAAGCCTCGTTCAAGCAAGGCGTGATCCAAACCGACGTCACCAAAGCCGCGGCTGATTTGTACGACGACAGCTTGGCCAAAGAAATCCGCGGCCGCTGATCTGTCCTGCAAAGGTGGGGCGGCCCACCTGACTAGGCAATAAAAAACCCGACTCGCAAGAGCCGGGTTTTTTCATGGGCGAACGACCGACTCAGTGCGAACGAATGGTCTTGAGAATTTGCAATTTCAATTCATTGAACTCAGGTGTCGCCGTCATTTCAATCGCGCGAGGACGTGCCAGATGGGTGTTGATCACCGACTCCATGCGGCCGGGGCGCGCCGACATGACATAAATTTTGTCGGCCAAAAACAAGGCTTCATCAATGTCATGGGTGACAAAAATAATGGTCGGCTTCAAACGGTCCCACACCGACAACAACAGCTCTTGCATGGTCAATCGGGTTTG
>CANGML010000207.1 GCA_947454585.1 Comamonadaceae bacterium | reverse complement strand
TGGCAGTGTGGTGTATGGCGCAGGCGCTTACGAGAACATCGCCCAGGCCGCCCCACCCGTTCGTCAAGACTGGTTGCCGATGAAGGATTACGGGCGTTATTACAAACGGGCTGGCATGGACAAGCCACCCGTCGCCTCAATACAACCAGGACACCAACATCCTGTGATCATTGGGGACGCGGGCGCTTGGACCATGGAGTGTCCTTGCGCTTTTTAATGCATCGCTTATAGAGACGTTTTAAACGGGTTGAAGTTGGTGCGCGTGTCGTAGTAGTCTTCGTTTTCTTTTCGCTTCAGAAAATTGACGACGGCGTAGGTCAGCGGGGTGGCCAAAATTTCCCAAGAAGTTTTTAAAACATATTGGACTAAAGCGACGGACAAGATCTGCTCTGTTGGCCAAATGCCATAGAAGGCGATGACACAAAAAAGGCTGGTATCCACCACCTCCCCAAGGGCGGTGGAGCCAATGGTACGCATCCAAAGATGCCGGCCTTGCGTCATGATTTTGAGCTTGGCCAGCACATACGCATTGACCAAACTACCCGACCAAAACGCCAGCACTGAGGCCGCCACAATGCGCCATGTATTGCCGAAAACGACCTCTAGACCGCTTTGCAAGTGCGCGTTGTAGTCACCAGGCGCAGGCGTCAACGCGATAACGACACTGGACATGGCAGCTGCAAACAGCAAGGCAGCGAAGCCACACCACACGGCGCGCCGGTCATGCGCGTAGCCATAGACCTCGGTCAAGATGTCACCGAAGAAATAGGAGATCGGAAAAAATAGCACGCCGGCACCGAACACCACGTGGCCGATCACAGGCAGCTCAATTTGCGCCGCTTTACCTGCACCGATCAGATTGGAACAAAGCAACACCGTGACGAACGCGGCAACAATCAAGTCGTAGTAGCGGTAACTGTTTCTAGTCACGATGACACCTCCATGAACAGCGCATCATAATCAGATCAACAATTTGCGCGGCGATGGTCAGCCACCCCACGGTCTTCAAATTTCATGTCAGGGTTTCTGAGTGCGCGATGCTTGGTGACACGCCCTCTCATGCGCATGCGCCACATCCGGAAGGAGCTCTGCGTGAGTTGTTGGCGCATGAGTCGAATGACATCCGACTCCGACAAGCCCACACGTTCCTGGATGGTCTCAAAGGCGGTTCTGTCTTCCCATGCCATCTGAATCACAGCAGACACATCACCCGCCGAGAGACTCGCCAGCTTCAAAACGACATGCCCAACTGGAAGACGGAATTTGGCACCTTGGGCATAAAGGGCACTGGCAGCGGTTTGAACTTGAACCGACCAATGGCATCGGCGAAGGACTGCACATCGGGTGAGGCAAAGTCAGCAAAGTCTGCGAGGGTGAAGCTTTTTAAAGTTTTCATCACCACCTGCTCAAGCGCCAACTCATAGGAGGCATGCAACTGATCGTCGTTGCTGGGTTGGTCATCGACCAACGTTTTCTCGAACACACGCGCCACATCCCAGATAGAAATCAGCGACACATCACCTCTGATCATGTAGCCACCACCAGGCCCCTTCATGGACAGCACAAGGCCCTCATCTTTGAGAGGCTTGAGGATGTTTTCCAAATGAGAGATGGACAACCCAAGCCGAGGCGAAAGGTCTGTGGTGGTCATGTAGCCATCAGCCCTTTGTCCCGCCAGCAAGACACACAGCTCAATGGCGTTAACGGTTTTCTTTGAAATCATGGACTAATCTCCTGTTGCGTAGTATTTTGAGGTATTTATCTACGCAAAAGTTAAAAAAATTTAAAAATTATTAAATTTCATCATATTATCTACTCAATAACTACTCAAAGGTGCCCTCTTGCCATCTACAGCTCCGACCGCAACGCCCCGCTTCCGAATTGGCGCGGTATCCAAAACAACCGGCATCCCTGTGACGACCTTGCGCATCTGGGAAACACGTTACGGCGCCTTCAGCCCCGTCAAAACTGAAGGTAAGCAACGCTTGTTTGAAGAGCTTGATGTCTCCAAAGCCCTGCTGCTCAAACAACTCACCAACGAGGGGCATGCCATCAGCGCGATTGCCAATCTAGAGCTAGCGCAACTGCGCCGCATGGGCAACTTGCAAAACAACGCGCAACCTAGGCTCACCGTCCCAAGTGCGCCGTTGAAACTCGCCGTTGTGGGCTTAGGGCTGGCCAACCGACTCGAGTCGAAAAAATTTGCCACCGTTTTAAAACAAAACACCATCAAAGTCACCCACGTCTCAGCGGACTTAGCCAGCGCGACTGAAGCAGTCATGAACGAGCTGTCTCAAGTGCTGCTGATCAAAGTCAACACGCTGCAAACTGCTGTTCACAGCGCGATCCAAGCGTTGATCCGCAAGCACCAGTTTGCACAAACCATCGTCATCTACAACTTTGCGCCTGAAGCTGTGGTTGAAGCCATGAAATTTTCTGGATTGATCGTTCGACGAGAACCCATCTCCGACAGTGAGTTGGCTGAACTCATCCAATCTGTTTTGTTTGTAGACCCTACCCGCGCCCAAGAGTTCGGAACATCAGGCGCTGTCATTTCAAGTCGCAAGTACTCAGATGAAACATTGGCGCGTGTGGCGGGCATCTCAACCCAGGTGTTGTGTGAATGCCCGAGACATGTTGCGGAATTGATCGCACAACTGGCCAGTTTTGAGGAGTACAGCCAAGAGTGTCTGAACAAGAATGCCGATGATGCGCACCTACACGCTTACTTGCGCTCCATTTCCGGCTCAGCCAGATCGCTGTTTGAGAATGCGCTTGAGAAAATTGCAGCACATGAAGGCATTGACTTGCATGACAACATTTAAAGGTAACAAGCAAGGCCTACCCAGTAAGCCCTGCAAAGCATGCGGGCGAGAGATGACTTGGCGCAAAGCTTGGGCGAAGAACTGGGATCAAGTCCTCTACTGCTCTGACGCGTGTCGTAAAAACAAAAGAAATAAAGCCCATCCATGAGCTATGCCTTGGTCTGGTTCAAACGCGACTTGCGCTGGCAAGACCATGCGGCGCTTGCCCAAGCCTCCCATCACGGGCCGGTGCGTTGCATTTACGTGGTCGAACCTGAGCTTTGGTTACAAGCGGATGGCGCACTGCAACACTTTGAATTTATTCGTGAGTCCTTGCAAGAACTCGACGCACATTTGCGTTCACTTGGGGGCTGCGTTGAGATTCACACCGGCGAACTTCTCGACGTGCTGCAAACTCTATGGCAAGACGCGCCATTCTTTGGACTGTATTCGCACGAAGAGACCGGCAACGGATTCACCTACGCACGTGATCTCAAGGTAGCGGCTTGGTGCCAAAAGAATGGCGTTGTTTGGCAAGAGTTTCAACAGTTTGGCGTGGTGCGCAGATTAAAAAATCGCAACTTATGGCAAAGCGCATGGGAACAACACATGGCGTCGCCCATGCCACAGGTTGAATCCTTGACGTTTTGGCTGTCGCAGCCGACAGGCGCCCCAGCCCCCTTGGTCATGTCTGCCCCAGCGCACTTGCAACACAACCCACCCCACAGACAAGTCGGGGGGCGCACGCGTGCCTTGACCACACTGCACAGCTTTCTGAACGCACGCAGCATCGGGTATCGAGGCGGCATTTCGTCGCCTCTGTCGGCGCCAGATGCGTGCTCTCGCCTGTCCGCTTACCTGACGTACGGTTGCATCAGCATGCGTGAAGTGGTGCAACACACACGGGCCCACATCGCACAGCTCCCACCCCAGGCGAGCCGACACCGTGCCGGCTTGACCGCCTTCATCAGCCGTTTGTATTGGCATTGCCATTTCATCCAAAAGCTCGAAAGCGAACCAGCCATTGAGTGGCGCAATATGCATCGCGGCTACGACGATCTGCATGAGAACGACTT
>CANGML010000206.1 GCA_947454585.1 Comamonadaceae bacterium | reverse complement strand
TCACGCGCTCGCCGAGCTTGGGGTTGACCATGTCGACCATGAACTGCGTCACGGCGCGGGGCGTGTAGAACTCGCCCGCGTTACCTGCGCTTTGCAGGTCTTTGAGGATTTTTTCGTAAAGGTCGTTGAACTGGTGGCGCTCGGCTTGGCGGTTGAAGTCGATCGCGTTGAGCTTGTTGATGACCTGACGCAGCAGCTGACCGCTTTTCATGTAGTTGTAGGCGTCTTCAAACACGCCGCGCACCACATAGCCACGGGGGTTGCGCTGGACGTCGCCACTGAGGTTTTTCAATGTGGTGAACAGTTGGTTGTTCACAAACTCCAGCAGGGCATCGCCCGTGATGCCTTCGGCATCGGTGGCCCAGTTGCGCCAGCGCATGGCTTCGGGTAGTGGGCTTTTGAAGTTGTCTGTGGTGAGTTCAAGCTGCTCTTCAAGCGCGTCAAACACTTTGAGGAACAAGAGCCAAGTGAGCTGCGAGATGCGCTGCGCGTCGCCATCCACGCCACTGTCTTGGCGCATGATGTCTTGGATGGATTTGATGACGCTGGATAGGTTTGACATTGATTAACTGGCCTAGATGCAAAGCTTGCGCTTTTAAGAAATGTAGAGCTCACGCTCCAAGGTTTGAATGGCGCTTAAATATTGGGGGCGACCACCAAAGCTTTTGATGAGTTCAACTGGACTGCCAAAGTCGGTGAAGGGTTGCACCTTCAAGACTTCGTTGCTCTCGATGGTCGCAATACCTTCGTCGGCATATTTGTCAATGAGCGCGTCCATCACTTTGCGGGCCACCGCGCCGTATTGGGTGAAGACGTTGCGTTTT
Source organism: Comamonadaceae bacterium (assembly GCA_947454585.1). Classification (GTDB taxonomy): domain Bacteria; phylum Pseudomonadota; class Gammaproteobacteria; order Burkholderiales; family Burkholderiaceae_C; genus Limnohabitans. The sequence goes on along the minus strand of CANGML010000206.1, from coordinate 3,058 downwards.
TTCACGCGGTTGGCGCGCTCGCGGCGAGTGAGGGGCGGCTGGTTGTAGGCGACGTGCAGCAGCAAATCAAATGGGTCTAGGTCTTGGCCCACTTCCGCAGCCAAGGCATCAATGAACACGCCTTGTCGTTCTAGTTCTTCCATCAACACGGCTTTGCGCTCGGCGTGGTTCCACGCTTGCAAAAACTTGTCGAGCGAGTCGTATTGCTTCACCAAGTTGATGCGGGTGTAGTCACGCAGACTCTCGGTGATGAGCTTGCCGTCGGCGTTGAGGTACTGCACACGCTCACGCGCAACCGAGACGGACACATTGCCAAGTACGTATTTTTTGGGCTCACCTGTATCAGTGCCGCCATTTCCCGCTCCAAAAGGCTGCCCTGCTTCGCCTGCGGGTGTACCGCTCGGAGGATTGGCGGGGAAAGGTGTATCGCTCGGTTGCTCAGGAGGTGCAACAGGCTGATTAGGTCCTGGTTCGTAAATTTGCACCGGCTCGCCGTCAAACTTAGGGTCAGCAAAGTTGTCGGTGGCGCGCTTGAAGTCGATGATGGTGAACCACGTTTTGCCCAAGTCTTCGCGCAAGCGCGTGCCGCGACCAATGATTTGCTTGAACAAGGTCATGGACTTGATGTTTTGGTCCAGCACGATGAGCTTGCAGGTTTGCGCGTCCACGCCCGTGCTCATCAACTTGGAGGTGGTGGCGATGACGGGGTAGGTTTTTTCGGGGTCGATGAAGTTGTCTAGCTCTAGCTTGCCTTCGGCGTTGTCACCGGTGATTTGCACCACGTATTTGGGGTTGTCTTTACAAATGTCGGCGTTGGCGTTGCTCAGGGCTTGGCGCATGCGCGAGGCGTGGTCAATATCTTCACAAAACACAATGGTTTTGGCGTAGCGATCGGTGGCCTTGAGGTATTCGGTAATTTTGGCAGCCACGACTTGGTCGCGCTTTTCGAGCACGAGTTTGCGATTCATGTCGCTGGCGTTGTAAACGCGGTCTTCCACCACATGGCCAAACTTGTCAGTCATGCCTTGGGTGGGGCGCCAGCCAAAGGTGTCTTTGTCTAAGTCGATGCGTATGACTTTGTAGGGCGCGAGGTAGCCGTCTTCAATGCCTTGCTTGAGGCTGTAGGTGTAGATAGGGTCGCCAAAGTAGTCGCTGTTTGAAACATCTTTGGTTTCTTTGGGTGTCGCGGTCAGGCCCACATGGGCGGCGGTGCCAAAGTAGCGCAAGATTTCGCGCCAAGCCGAGTCCTCGTCGGCGCTGCCACGGTGGCACTCGTCAATGACGATGAGGTCAAAGAAGTCGGGCGAGAACTGTTTGTAAATGTTGCGCTCTTCTTCTGTGCCTGTGACGGCTTGGTAGAGCGATAAATAAATTTCGTAGCTTTTATCTACGAGCTTGGTGGTTTTGTTGACCGCGAGGTATACGTCGTCCACGGTGACTTTGCCCTGAGCATCCACACGCTCCACGCCTTTGGCGTTGGGACTGAGTTTGGCCATCGCACCCGTGAACGGGCGAAAGTCATTGACCATGGTTTGGTCAATCAAGATATTGCGGTCTGCCAAAAACAAGATGCGTTTTTTTGCACCGCTTTTCCACAAGCGCCAGATGATTTGAAACGCGGTGTACGTCTTGCCCGTGCCAGTGGCCATGACGAGCATGGCGCGTTTTTGCCCTTGGGCAACGGCCTCAACCGTGCGGTTGATGGCGTTCATTTGGTAGTAGCGCGGGGTTTTGCTGGGAGCGTAGTCAAACTCGGTCACTTGACGAACTTCGGGCGTCCAGCCTTTCCACGCGCAATAGCGCTCCCACAGCTCTTGGGGCGAAGGGAATTCGTCGAGGGTGAGGTTTTTCTCCAGCACGCCATCAGCCAAGGTGGCATCACGAAACACAAAGCCATCGCCATTACTGGCAAAGCTAAAGGGCACACCCAACAAATCGGCGTAGTTGATGGCTTGGGCCATGCCTGCGCCCATGGCCTTGTTGTTGTCCTTGGCTTCAACCACCGCAATGGGAATGTTGGACTTGTAGAACAGCGCATAGTCAGCGCGCAAGACGGTGCTTTGGTCGCGGTGCGATTTGTTGCCCCGCACTGTCACACGGCCTACGCGCAATGGATATTCGCGAAAGATCTGGTCGTGAATGTTCCAGCCCGAGCGCGCTATGGCTGGGCTGATGAACTTTTCACAGATGTCGATTTCGGAGAGTTGTTTCTTATCCAAGAGATTTCTAGCTGGCGTTTGAGCAGGTACAAGCAATGCTTTGTATTTTTAATCATTTTGTGCGCAGTTATTGCGATCGCTACCTAAGAAACGAACTTATACGGGTTAGTGCTGGGTTGTCGCCAAACACAGGTGCAACGCATGCGCCGCCGCCAAGGTGAGCGCATCCGCGCCCACGGGGCCCACCACTTGCAAGCCCACGGGCAGGCCGTTGGGCGCGAAGCCTGCGGGGATGTTGACGGTGGGTGTGTGCAACACCGTCCAAATGCGGCAGAACAGCGGATCGCCCGTGTTGTCTAAACCCTCAGGTGCTGCGCCTGCTGCGCTGGGGGCGAGCAACACATCGACGTCTTGAAACACATCCGCCAATTGCGCACGGCAACGCGCGACCACGGCTTGCGCCTGGTCGTATTGCTCAGGCGTTACCGCGAGGCCCGCTTGCACAATGCCTTGCAAACGCGGGCTTAGTTGCGCACAATGGTTCAAACGCTCGAAAGCAAAACACTGGGCTTGCTCTGCCAATTGGATATGCATTTGCGCCTGCACCAACTGTTGGTAGTCCACGGGTAAACGCACATCGCGCAGCACCATAGCGGTGTTGGCCTGAATGGCGTCTGCGGCGTGCTGCATGGCGGCTTGGGTCTCGGGCAGCGCCTGCGGCCACTCGTAGGTATGGCACAGCCCGACGCGCAAAGGACGTGACAGATGCTCGGACATGGGACGTACCAACCAAGCTTTGCGCCCCGTCAAGGCGGCCGCAAACAACGCCACGTCAGGCACGGTGCGGGCCATCGTGCCCACCGTGTCCAAGGTGTCTGACAAGGGCTTCACCCCCGCGC
>CANGML010000205.1 GCA_947454585.1 Comamonadaceae bacterium | reverse complement strand
GTTTAAAAAGAAAAGCCCAGTACTGTTCAAACAGTGCCGGGCTTGACGGGGAACAATTTGGTAGGCGCGATTGGAATCGAACCAACGACCCCCACCATGTCAAGGTGGTGCTCTAACCAACTGAGCTACGCGCCTACATTGTTCGAAGCGACGATTGTAGCAGAGTTCATCGCCGCTTAGCAGTCCGAACGCCGCGCACCTCTTTGACCAAACCCAACACTTTTTGGAGTCGACGCGAATCCCCCACTTCCACGGTGAAGGTCATCCAAGCCAAATCTTTCACCGACTGCGTTTGCACGCCAATCACGTTCATTTTTTCTTTGGCAAACACCTCAGAAATATCGCGCAGCAATCCCTGGCGGTCCACGGCCTCGATGTTCACATCCACCGGATACACCAAAGCCTGCGCTGAAGCCGACTGCCCCCAATCCACCTCAATCACGCGATCACCACTTCGTATAGCCATTTGCCTGAAATTACCGCAGTCAGCACGGTGAATGCTCACGCCTTTGCCACGGGTCACAAAGCCACGAATTTCATCGGGAGGTGCGGGCTTACAACATTTGCTGAGTTGGGTAAGCAACGAGTCAATGCCCACCACCAACACACCGCTCTTTAGAGCTTTCTCGTTGGGTCGCGACTTTTTCAAACGAACATAGTCGTCAGCAGCCATCACCGTCGCAGGGGGATTCAGTAATGTTTCGATGTTGCGCAAAGAAAATTCATCTTTGCCCACCACCTCAAACAAAGCCTCGGCTGATTTGAAGCCCAGTTGTGACGCCAAGTCATCCAACTTCATGGCTGTTTTACCTTCCCGTTGCAAGAGCTTTTCAACAGCCTCTCGGCCTTTGGCTGCCGTCTCTTGCATCGCTTGCGCGTTGAACCAAGCGCGTACCTTGGCGCGCGCACGCGAGCTGGCTAAAAATCCCAGATCCAGATTCAACCAATCACGCGAGGGGCCCCCTTCTTTGATCGCCGTCACCTCTACCGTTTGTCCATTTTTCAAGGGGGTGTTGAGCGGCACCATGACGCCATCCACGCGGGCTCCCCGACAACGGTGGCCCAGATTGGTGTGCAAGGTGTAGGCAAAATCAATCGGCGTGCCGCCTTGCGGCAACTCCACCACAGCGGCATCGGGCGTCAGCACATAGATGCGATCACTCAAGGCATCGGTGGTGGCTTGACTCTGTGCACCAGCCGACAGCTCGCGTTCCCAAGCCAAAAGCTGGCGCAGCACCGCAATCTTCGCGTCGTAGTCGCCTGTCGCACTGACACCAGCGTAGCCCTTGACGCCGGCCTCTTTGTAAGCCCAGTGCGCCGCCACCCCATGCTCGGCGAGGTCGTGCATTTCTTGGGTGCGAATTTGAATTTCTATCGGTCGGCTTTGGGCATCGCGCACCACCGTATGAAGCGATTGATAGCCATTTGATTTTGGCTTGGCGATGTAGTCATCAAACTCAGAGTGCATTGGCGCGAACTTGCTATGCACCCAACTCAGCGCAGCATAACAATCAGGCACAGTCGGCACCACCACACGCAGGGCACGCACATCAAACACGCGCGAAAAATCAAGTGACTTGCCGCGCATTTTTTTCACGATGCTGTAGATGTGTTTGGGCCGTCCCGTCACTTGCGCCGTGATGCCTTGGGTTTTGAGATCGGTCTCGAGGTCTTCGCGTAAGTGAAGCATGTAGTTCTCGCGCTCCACACGTTTCTCATCCAGCAGTTTGGCGACTTCCCGGTAGGTGTCTGGCTCTAAAAAACGAAAAGCCAAGTCTTCCATTTCCCATTTGATCTGCCAAATGCCCAATCGGTTCGCCAACGGTGCAAACACATGCAATGACTCATACGCCAAACTATGAGGCACAGCTTGTTTGCTGGCGGCATAGTGGCGAAGTGTTTGCAAACGCGACGCTAAACGCAACAGCACCACGCGCAAATCACGCGAGAACGCCAACAGCATCTTGCGAACGTTTTCGGTTTGCATCGCAGCCACTTGAGACTCCGCGGCCACTGCCCGTGCCTGACGTTGAACCCGAATCAAGCGCGTGGTCTCAATCGCCAACTCGGCGAAACTGGCGCCAAAGGCTTTGCCAATCACCTCTTGCGGTTTTTGCAAATGATCAGCGGCGTACACCAAATAACACGCAGCTCGCATGGCTTCTGAGCCACCAATCTGGTGCAAGATCTCTGTGACAGCATCGGCATGCGCAAGCGCGTCTTCGCCGGTGTCGAGTGTGACCCCTATCAAGAGGGGCTCAGCAAAGGCACGGGCTCGCATGAAGGCATCGGGCTGGCCCGGTAAGTCTTGCAAGGACGCGCTCAACAGCGGGGTAGCCTGTATTTCTACTAGATGTTTCATGTCAACCGAAAACCGCATAATGTCTATAGTTTCTCATCGTAATGCATGGAGTTTTTGAAATGTCTGAACGCACACTCATTGGTAAAACAGCACTCGTCACCGGCTCTACCAGCGGTATCGGCCTTGGCATCGCCAAATCCCTGGCGCAGCAAGGCGCCAACATCATCTTGAACGGTTTTGGCGATGCACAGGGCCCGACAGCAGAAGTAACCGCTTTAGGCATCAAGGTGGCTTACCACGGTGCCGACATGAGCAAAGTGTCCGAGATTGAAGCCATGATGAAGTTTGCCGCGGACACCTTTGGTGGCGTGGACATCTTGGTCAACAACGCAGGTATCCAGCATGTGGCTGCTGTGGAAGACTTCCCTGTGGAGCGCTGGGATGCGATCATCGCCATCAACCTGAGCAGCGCTTTTCACACCTCGCGTTTGGCTTTGCCCTACATGCAACAACAGAACTGGGGCCGAATCATCAACGTGGCATCAGTTCACGGGCTCGTGGGGTCTGCACAGAAATCGGCCTATGTCGCGGCCAAACACGGCCTCGTGGGCCTGACCAAAGTCACGGCCTTAGAAAACGCCACGAGCGGTGTCACCTGCAACGCCATCTGTCCGGGATGGGTTCTGACACCGTTAGTTCAAAAACAAGTCGATGCCAAAGCCGCCGCTTTGAATATCTCCAACGATGAAGCCACAAAATTGCTGTTAGGAGAAAAAGAGCCCTCTATGCAATTCACAACACCAGAAGAGTTGGGCGAGCTCGCTGTGTTCTTCTGCTCAAAAGCAGCGAACAACGTGCGCGGTGCTGCATGGAACATGGACGGCGGTTGGGCCGCTCAGTGACAAAAAGGGCACAAAAGCAGGGTATTTGCTAATTTTAATTTTTAAACATCAACTTTTTAATATTCAATCCAAAATTTAGCACTTTTTTCTTATACCTTTAGGGCATGACACAAATCTACCCCAAAGAAAAAAGCTTGTTCGCCGATCGCCTGCGTGCAGCGCTTAAAGATGCAGGCGTTCGCGTTTCTGCCACCGTGATCGCGAATGAATTCAATCTGCGCTATTGGGGTGAGGGAATTTCATCCCATGCAGCCCGTAATTGGTTGATGGGCGTTTCCATCCCCAAGCAAGACAAGCTGATGATTCTGTCCAAGTGGCTAAAGATATCACCCGAGGGCCTGCTGTTTGGCACCCCACCACCACGCCCAATCGATGAAAACATCAAAGCAGATCCCATGAGTCTCGTCGACCAGCAGTTGGTGGCGCGCTATTTGGCTCTAGACCCAGATCACCGCCGCGTCGTGAGAGATGTGGTGGAGGGCCTGACAGCTCTGAGCCATCAACTCAACACGCAACAAGCTAAAAAATAAGCGCTATTGCCCGCGCCTCCATACTCAGGCCCTGTCCCACAGGGCCTATTTTTTCGGCCGTTTTTGCCTTCACATTCACACGTGATACGTCCACATCGAGGGCTTGTGCAATACGCTGACACATCGCGCTCATGTGCGGGGCCAACTTAGG
>CANGML010000204.1 GCA_947454585.1 Comamonadaceae bacterium | reverse complement strand
TGGTGGCTCTTTTGGCTCTGCCTTAGGAACTTCTTGGGGCTCCTCGAATTTCGGTTTAGCCACACGCTTGTAGATGTAGCCACTGCGGCCTGGTTCGCCCGCTTCTTCCACGTAGTCGAACTTGGGTTTGGGAGGTTCTTCTTTGACCGCTGGCTTTTTGGGCGCGTCGCTGGCGAACGCAGGCGAGCCCACAAGACTTGTCAAAACAAGCATGGCAGCGAGAAGGATGGAGGGAAACAAACGCATATCCCTAGAAGATCGACTGCTCAAGGGGAGGCTTTAGCCCCATGGACAAAAAAGCCTCAAGGGACGGTGTAGCAGGTGGTGTCGGTGTGCAACTTACCTTTGTCTGTCACGCATTGCTGGGAAATGAGCTTGCGCGACATGTCTGACAAAAAGTAAGAGCGGTACAGCACCTTGTCTTTAGGAATCAGGCTGATGCTGCGAAATACGGGGCATTGTTCGTTGCGCACACAGGCAGTCAAGCGTTGTTCGTTGACATAGAGGTGAATGTTGATGCGCCCCGGTGTGAGGCTTTTATCAGTGGCGATGCTCACCACGCAGGCATCGCCTTTGACGAACGGCAATTCAACCAATTCGGCGAAGTAGTTCATCTCGGCCACCAAAAGCTCACGAAACCAAGGTGCGACGATGCCTTTGCAATCAAAGTAGTCCAGCTTAGTGGTGTGGACCATGATCTCTGAGTAGGGGCGGTTCTTAGGGCCCAACAACAACATTGGCTCCGGGCCAGACAAGGGCGGGCGGGCCAAGACGGCGCGTGATGCAGCAGGTTTATCTTGTGCGAGCACGCCCGTCCACGCGCAGAGGAGCAGGCAGGTCAACAGGAAAAACTTCTTAAACATGACGTTCGATCAATCGGTTGGAACAATGCCAACTTTATCAGTTTGTAGTCGGCATGCCTGAAGGCATCAAGTAAAGTGGAATGATGTCGATTTAGGAAGCAGGATGAAAAAGATATTGTTGGTCATTGATCTCATCGTCGCAGCCTGCTTAGCAGGGTGCGGCGGGGGTGGGGGCGGGGGCGGGGGCGGCTCTGCGTCTTCGAATCAGGCGCCTGTTGCCGTGGTGTCGAAAACCATCACGCTTTTTGATACTGGATCTTGGACTTTAAATCTGCCTAAGTTGATGACTTTTTCTGGCAACGGTCTTTTAACAGTCGCCGTTCAAGGGGGAAATCGCGTTGATACATTCAATGTCACTACCGGAAATCGAGTGAGTTCTTACTCGGTCAATGACCCGATTGGTGTCGCTGTAAAAACCGATCCTGTCACTGGCGCCGCTTCGGTTTACTACGCTGCAGGTCCTGGTGTTTACACCGACGGGGGATCTAGTGTTGTTGCCAATGTGGCTGGCAATTACTATGGCCTTGCCTTTTTATCGTCGACTGAGTTTTATGTCGGCAACATTTCTGGCCTTGGATCCATTGTGAAGTACTCCTCTGCGTCGATCAATGCGCAAGCTACCATCACAGGTTTTTCAGGCTTTCCCTCTGCATTAGTTGCACACAATGGATTTGTTTATGCGACATTGACTGATGGAAACATTGCAAAAATCAATCCTGCGAATGGAACGCATACCAACGTTGCATGGGGCGCTTTTGATCATCCCAATGGCATTGCCATAGACGGTGACTACGCCTATGTTGCGAATAACGGACCAAACAACAATGGTGTTGGTGGGTATATCAGCCGAATCAAAATGAGCGATGGCTCTAATGAGCTTTTTGTCAGCGACACGATTGGGATTTGGAATACGCCCACTCAAGGGTTTTGCAGCCCAACAGGTCTAGCCATTTATTCCGGCAACCTCTACGTTAGCAACGGAACTTGCGCCTCAAATGACGGTAATAAAAACAAAATTTTGAAAATCAAGTTGCCTTAATCCCTAAGGTTCAACGCTTGGCAAATTGTGTCTTGCCAAACAAAACCTCTTTTGCCTTGTCGTCATACATTGGCTTGCGCAAATCAGCCAACACTTCCACGCCACGTTGCACAGCAGGGCGTGCGGCAATCAAGTCAAACCAAGCTTTGAGGTGAGGGTAGTCGGCCCAATCGATGCCTTGGTTTTGCCAGCTGCGTAGCCACGGGAAAATAGCGATGTCGGCAATGCTGTAGCTGTTGCCGCCAATGAACTTGCTGGTCTGCAAGCGCTTGTCCATCACGCCATACAAGCGTTTGGCTTCATTGGTGTAGCGGTTGTAGGCATATTCCACTTTTTCTGGTGCGTAGATACGAAAGTGGTGCGCTTGGCCCAGCATGGGGCCGACCCCTCCCATCTGAAACATCAGCCATTGCAGCACTTCAAACTTGGCACGGTCGCTTTTGGGTAAAAGCTTGCCCGTTTTAGCGGCGAGGTACAACAAAATTGCACCCGACTCAAACACATTGATGGGCTTGCCGTCAGGCCCGTTTGGGTCTACCAGCGCAGGAATTTTGTTGTTGGGACTGATCTTCAAAAACTCAGGCTGGAACTGGTCACCTTTGCCAATGTTGATGGGGTGCGCCAGCCAGTCGCGGCCGAGTCGTAAGCCACACTCTTCGAGCATGATGTGCACCTTGTGGCCGTTGGGCGTAGCCCATGAATAAACGTCAATCATTTGAATTCCTTAGCTGCCGCGTGTGATGGGCATTTCTGTATCTTGTGGTGCTGTGGCAATGTTTCTAGCCAGCTCGAGTTTAGCGATGGATTGGCGGTGTACCTCATCGGGGCCATCGGCCAAGCGCAACCAACGCTGCGTGCAGTAGGCATAGGCGAGTGGGAAGTCGTCAGAGATGCCTGCTGCACCATGTGCTTGAATGGCCCAATCAATCACTTGGCTGGCCATATTAGGCGCAATGACTTTGATCATGGCAATTTCGGCGCGGGCCTCTTTGTTGCCCACGGTGTCCATCATGTAGGCGGCTTTGAGGGTGAGTAAACGCGCTTGCTCAATCATGATGCGGGCGTCTGCAATGCGCTCGTGCCACACGCCTTGGGCTGACAAAGGCTTGCCAAACGCCACGCGGCTGTTAAGCCGCTTGCACATCAGCTCTAAGGCGCGTTCTGCTGAGCCAATGGAACGCATGCAGTGGTGAATACGCCCTGGGCCTAAGCGGCCTTGTGCAATCTCGAAGCCACGGCCTTCGCCCAGCAACAGGTTTTCAGCGGGTACGCGCACGTTGGTGAGGGTGACTTCCATGTGGCCGTGAGGCGCGTCGTCATAGCCAAACACGCTCAAGGGGCGCACCACTTTCACGCCAGGCGTGTTGGCTGGCACGATCACCATGCTTTGTTGCGCGTGCTTTGGCGCATCGGGGTTTGTTTTGCCCATCACGATGTACACGGCACAGCGCGGGTCGCCCGCGCCAGAGCTCCACCACTTGGTGCCGTTGATCACGTATTCGTTGCCTTCGCGCACGATGCTGCATTGGATGTTGGTGGCGTCAGACGACGCGACCGCTGGCTCGGTCATCAAAAAGGCGGAGCGAATCTCGCCGCGCAGCAAGGGCTCAAGCCATTGCACCTTCAGGGCTTCGCTGGCATAGCGCTCAAACGTTTCCATGTTGCCCGTGTCGGGGGCTGATGAGTTGAACACCTCGGCTGCAAAGGGCACGCGACCCATGATTTCGCACAAGGGCGCATATTCCAAATTGCTCAAGCCATCGGGAACGCGTGGGCTGTGGGGAATGAACAAGTTCCATAAACCTGCGGTACGCGCCTTGGGCTTGAGCTCTTCAACCAGGGCTGTGGGAACCCATGCGTCTCCCTTGGCTCGGTTGGCGGCAATCTCTTCGAAGAAGCGTTGCTCGTTGGGATAAATATGCGCGTCCATGAAGGCGAGCAGGCGTGCTTGAAGGCCTTTGACTTTGTCGCTGTAATCGAAATTCATATTTTG
>CANGML010000203.1 GCA_947454585.1 Comamonadaceae bacterium | reverse complement strand
GGTGGATTCGCCGTGGCGGATTAAAACAAGCTTGTACATGTGGGTAAATCAGCAGAGTCAAAGATAAGTTGGGCTTGATTTTAGAATGCTGCCCTGACGCGATACTTTTAGCCCTCCCTTATTCATTTTTTAAATTGGATTCCCCTGTGAAATTTTTTCTCGATAACTGGATGTTGATTGCCGTTGCCTTGAGCAGTGGCTTCTTTTTGCTGCTGCCTGTGGTGCAGGGTGCCGCTGCCACGGGTATTTCGCCCACAGAGGCCGTGCAATGCATGAACCGTGAAAAAGGGGTGGTGATTGATGTGTGCAGCGCCGACGAGTTTGCACAAAGCCACATCAAGGGGGCGGTGAACGTGCCTTTGGACGAGCTAGAAGCCCGTTTGGACAAGGCCGTGAAAAACAAAAGCACACCCGTCATCATGGTCTGTGCGGCCGGTGCGCGTTCGAAACGCGCCCAAGCCGTGGCACAAAAACTGGGTTACGAGAAGGTGCATTCGCTGCACGGCGGGCTGAAAGCTTGGAAAGAAGCTAATCTGCCGGTTGTAAAAGCTTAATTTTTGTCCCATCCCTCTGGAGCCTCAGCCATGCCCGCCGTCAAGATGTACACCACCGCCGTCTGCCCTTATTGCATTCGCGCCAAGCAGTTGTTGAACGCCAAAGGCGTGTCACACATTGAAGAGGTGCGCATCGACACCGACCCTGCGGCTCGCGCCCACATGATGGAAATTACCGGTCGTCGCACGGTGCCGCAAATCTTCATCGGCGAGACCCATGTGGGCGGTTGTGATGATTTGGTCGCCCTTGACGCCAAGGGTGGCTTGATGCCTTTGCTGCAATCTTGAGCTGACATAATTCAGCCATCCCGATTTGCTGCCCGCCTCGGTGTGTCCGATGCGGGCTTTTTTTGTACTAGGAAAAACCAATGTCAGACGAACAACAAGCGACTCCCGTGTTTCAAATTCAACGCGTCTATTTGAAAGACTTGTCGCTGGAACAACCCAACTCTCCCGCCATCTTGGCCAGCACCGAGCAGCCCTCGGTGGACATCCAATTGGGTGTGGGCATGGAACAAATCGTCGACGGCGTGGTGGAAGTGACCGTGACAGCCACCGTGACCACCAAGATCGAAGACAAAGTGGTGTTCTTGGTCGAGGCCAAGCAAGCCGGTATTTTTGAAGTGCGCAATTTGCCTGAAGACCAAATGGGTCCCATCATCGGCATTGCTTGCCCGCAAATCATTTACCCCTACCTGCGTGGCAACGTGGCGGATGTGATCCAGCGCGCGGGCTTCCCACCCGTGCACTTGGCTGAAATCAACTTTCAAGCCATGTACGAACAACAGCAACAACAAGCTGGCGCTGCCGTTCAGTAAACGCAAGCCAAGACCCTCGCGATGAAAATTGCCGTCTTAGGTGCAGGTGCGTGGGGCACCGCGTTGGCCATCAACGCTGGCGCCCATCATGACGTGACGCTGTGGGCGCGCGATGTGGCCCAAGCCCACGCCATGCACGCCACGCGCATAAACACGCGTTACTTGCCGGACATGCCTTTCAGCGAGCGTTTGCAAGTCTCTAGTGACGCCCTGGGCCCTTGGTTGGCCCAGCAAGACCTGGTCGTCATCGGCTCACCCATGAGTGGCTTGCGCGGCATGTTGATGCAGCTCGCACCCCTCTTGGGCAGCGCAGTGCCTGTGGCTTGGCTGTGCAAAGGCTTCGAGGCCGCACACGAAGGACATGCATCATCAGATGCGTCATCAAGTGCCATGGGCTGCATGGCCCATGAAGTGCTCGCTCAAGTAGCACCTGCCTTGCGCGGTGGTGCACTCAGTGGCCCGAGCTTTGCGCAAGAGGTGGCACGCGGCATGCCCACCGCCTTGGTGGCGGCCAGCAGCGACGCGGCAACCCGCGATGCCATGGTGCACGCCTTTCACAACACCAGCCTGCGTGTGTATGCCAACGATGACATCGTGGGTGTGGAAGTTGGCGGCGCCGTCAAAAACGTGTTGGCCATTGCCACGGGTTTGTGCGATGGTTTGCAACTCGGGCTCAATGCACGTGCGGCACTCATCACGCGAGGCCTGGCCGAGATCACCCGTTTGGGTGTGGCCTTGGGGGCCAAGACCGAGACCTTCATGGGCCTGTCTGGTCTCGGCGATTTGGTGCTGACCGCGACAGGCGACCTCAGCCGCAACCGCCAAGTGGGCTTGGCCTTGGCCCAAGGCATGAGCTTGCAACAAGCGGTGGATTCCTTGGGCCATGTGGCCGAAGGCGTGTACTCCGCTCGCACCGTGGTGCAACGCGCGCAGCACTTGGGTGTTGAGATGCCCATCGCGCAAGCCGTGGTGGCTTTGCTGGACGGACAGATGACGCCGGCGCAAGCGGTGGCTGTGTTGATGGGGCGTGGGGCCAAGGGTGAGAATTAACTTTAAAAATAGTTAATTCAAACTCACTATTTTCTCTTTAAATAAATTTAATGAGTACTTAAGTGTACATTTTGGTGATTGGTCAAGTCCTGGCCATGAGCACACACCAAATGACACATGTCGCGTACTTTTCTTTTTGACTCCATTCGAGCGCACCTCAAAGCCAGAGGTCATACCTATCGCTACTTAGCTGAGGTGATTGGCGTTTCTGAGCCAACGGTGAAGCGAATTTTTGCAACCAACGATTGCACGATTGAGCGCCTTGAGGAAATTTGTCAGTTCTTAAATATTGAGCTGGCGCAGTTGGTCAAAAGCACTCCCAAGAAGCGAAAACTGATTGAGCAACTCACACGCAAGCAAGAAACTGAGCTGGCTCAAAACAAAAAGTTGCTGATGATCGCCATCTGCGTGATGGGCTTGTGGTCTTTTGAGGACATGCTTTCGCACCTCGTTATTTCCAAAGTTGATTGCATCGCCTTGCTGCAACGATTGGAGCGAATCGGTTTTGTGGAGATGCGGCCCAAGAACCAATACCGTCTGCTGGTCGCTAAAGACTTCACTTGGATTGTGGATGGCCCCATCATGCGATTGGTCAAAGGTGTGTCCGATGACTTCTTTAACCATCGGTTTGAAGCGCCTGGGGAAATCCTCAAGATCATCAATGTGCGTGTGTCACCAGAGATGCGTGAGGCGCTCAAAAACAAACTTGAAAAAGTTGCACAGCAATATGCAGATCAGGTTGTTGCTGATTCACACCTGTCATTGGATGAGCGTCCACCACTGTCAATTTGCATTGCAGTGAGGTCTTGGGTACCGGAGTTTTTACGCGATTTGATGCGTCTTGGGCCTCAAGAAAAGCAGTTTCCAAAACTTACAAAAGAGGCCAAAGGATCATGAGACGGTACTTTGACCCCTCTCTGGTAATACTTTGTAAATAGTTCTTGTAAGCGCTTGTGTTGTTCAACACACTGCCGGCCTTATGCAAGTAACCAACAACAAAAGAACTTCACATCGTGTGGCGAGCATAGCTTTGCTGATCGATCTACCCATTCGTGTGTATGGCAGCCTGGGCATTGTCAAAGCCTTGGGTCTGCTGTTTGGTTCGGTTTTGTGCATCGGCGCAATGGCGCAGATCACCCCAGCACAAGAGCGCGACATTGGTAACCGCAACCAGCAAGAGTTGCAGCGCCAGCAGCAACAAGAGCAGCAAAAGCGTCAGCAACTTGAGCACACGCCAGATGTCCGACTGACTTCCCCAGAAAAAGCGATTTCGCAAACACTGCCGATTGAAACGCCTTGCTTTTTGATTGAGCGTCTTCAACTTAACAACAGCTCGGGCGAACCGCTTCCTGAGTTCGATGGGGTGGTTGAGCAACTCACCGCACCCAATACACCCGCATTTATCGGGCAATGCGTTGGCGCACAAGGTGTGGCGTGGCTGATTGAGCGAACACAAAAAATCTTGATCGATCGTGGCTTTGTTACCTCACGCATTCTTGCC
>CANGML010000202.1 GCA_947454585.1 Comamonadaceae bacterium | reverse complement strand
GTCAGCCCCACTGTGTTTGCCGATGTGGACAACCGCATGCGCATTGCCCAAGAAGAAATTTTTGGCCCTGTGGCCTGCTTGATTCCATTCACCGATGAGGCGGATGCCATCCGCCAAGCCAACGACATTGCCTACGGTTTGTCCAGCTATGTGTGGACCGAGAACATTGGCAAGGCGCACCGCGTGGCCGCCGCCGTGGAAGCGGGCATGTGTTTTGTGAACAGCCAAAACGTGCGTGATTTGCGCCAACCTTTTGGTGGCACCAAAGCCAGCGG
Organism: Comamonadaceae bacterium; assembly: GCA_947454585.1. Taxonomy (GTDB): domain Bacteria; phylum Pseudomonadota; class Gammaproteobacteria; order Burkholderiales; family Burkholderiaceae_C; genus Limnohabitans. Next base: position 3,657 of record CANGML010000202.1, on the reverse strand, counting down.
CACCGGGCGTGAGGGCGGCACGTGGAGTTACGAGGTGTTCCTCGAGCCTAAAAACATCGCCGTGTCGATGGGCTCACACCACATTCCGCATTGGGGCGTTTGACCATGGGCAAGCTCGCACTAGCCGCCAAAATCACCCACGTGCCCAGCATGTACCTGAGCGAATTGCCAGGGCCTCGCTTTGGCACGCGCCAAGATGCGATTGATGGCCACCAAGAAATCAGCCGCCGGTGCCGCGCCCTCGGCGTCGACACCTTGGTGGTGTTTGACACCCATTGGTTGGTCAATGCCAACTACCACATCAACTGTGGCCCGCATTTCAAAGGCACTTACACCAGCAACGAGTTGCCCCATTTCATCAGCAACATGACGTACGAGTCGGCGGGCAACCCAGCGCTCGGTCATCTCTTGGCCAAAGCGTGTAACGCCTTTGGGGTCGAGACACTGGCGCACGATGCCACCACCTTGCAGCCCGAATACGGCACCTTGGTGCCGCTGCGCTACATGAACGCAGACCAGCACTTCAAGGTGATTTCGGTTTCGGCCCTGTGCACCTCGCACTACTTGAACGACAGCGCCCGCTTGGGTTGGGCCATGCGCGAGGCGGTGGAGAAGCATTACGACGGCACCGTGGCCTTCTTGGCAAGCGGCTCGCTCTCCCACCGCTTTGCGCAAAACGGTTTGGCGCCCGAGTTCGCTTTCAAACTGTGGAGCCCCTTCCTCGAACAGTTGGACAAGCATGTGCTGGAGATGTGGCACCAACGCGAATGGGCTGATTTCTGCGACATGCTGCCCGAGTACGCCGCCAAAGGCCATGGTGAAGGCTTCATGCACGACACCGCCATGTTGCTGGGCGCTTTGGGTTGGCGCGGCTATGACGGTGCTGTGGACATCGTCACCCCGTATTTCGGTGCCTCGGGCACGGGGCAACTCAATGCGGTGTTCGAGGTCACGCCGCAGAGTGGTCAACACCTGCCTGCTGCGGTGGCCAGCAGCGCCGTGGGCTACCAAGCGGTCACGAGGTTGTAAGCCATGCCCCATCTCGTCATTCTCTATACCGGCCAACTCGACCAAGCGGTCAACATGACCTCGCTGTGTCGGCAACTGGCCGATGCCATGCTCACCGTCAAGGATGAAGCGGGCAAACAAGTGTTCCCCACCGGTGGCACGCGTGTGCTGGCTTACCCCGCACCGCACTACGCCGTCGCCGATGGCGGCGCGGCTGGCATCGCGGCAGGTGGCGATGGCGACTACGCCTTTGCCTATTTGAATGTCCGCATGGGACGAGGGCGCAGCGAAACCACACAACAACGCGCCGGCGAGACCTTGCTGGCTGTGGCCCAAGCATTTTTTGCCCCCCTCATGGACAAACAACATGTCGGGGTGACTCTGCAAATTGATGTGGGGCAAGAGGTGTTTGATGCCAAGCACAGCAGCCTGCACCCACTTTTTAACAAGGCCTAAGCATGTCCGTTTTCACAGAAGCACAAATTCACGCCTTGGCCCTCGAGCTCAACCACGCCGAAAAAACACGCACGCAAGTCGAGCATTTCTCCAAGCGTTTTGCGGGCATGACCATCGACGATGGTTACCGCATCAATCGCGCGTGGATGGCTTTGAAATATGCCGAAGGACGTCAAGTGATTGGCCACAAAATCGGCTTGACCAGTCGCGCCATGCAGCAGTCCAGCCAAATTGACGAGCCTGATTACGGCACCTTGCTGGATGACATGTTGTTCACCTGCACCCCGGGGCAAGTGCTGGACATTCCCTTCACCAAGTTCATTGCACCGCGTGTGGAGGTGGAGTTGGCGTTCATCTTGAACAAAGACCTGCGCGGCCCCCATGTCACCCTAGACGAGGTGCTGGATGCCACCGCGTACGTGACGCCCGCCATTGAAATCATCGACGCACGCATCGAGCAGTTCGACCGCCACACCAAGGCCATGCGCAAGGTGTTTGACACCATCAGCGACAACGCGGCCAATGGCGGTATTGTGTTGGGGGCTCATCAGGTGGATGCCAAAACCACCAACCTGCCTTGGTGCGGCGCCATCTTGCGTCAAAACGGTGTGGTCGAAGAAACCGGCTTGGCCGCTGGTGTGCAAGGCCATCCCGCCATTGGCATTGCTTGGTTGGCCAACAAGCTGGCCCCTTGGGGCGAGCACTTGTCGGCGGGAGAAATTGTGTTGGCAGGGTCGTTCACCAAACCTGCACCCGCCAAACTCGGCGATGTCTTCGAAGCCGACTACGGCCCACTCGGATCTTTGAAATTTAAATTTGTATAAGAGGCATGCCTATGACAGAAGCCTTCATTCGCCCCCAGCGCTTCAGCGATGCCGAATGGCAAGCACGCGTCCAGCTGGCTGCGTGTTACCGCATCTTTGCGCACTTGGGTTGGTCCGAGTTGATCTACAACCACATCTCCTTGCGTGTGCCCGATGAAGAAGACCACTTCCTGATCAACCCGTTTGGCTTGCACTACACCGAAGTGACAGCCTCCAACTTGGTCAAGGTCGATAGCCAAGGCCACATCATCGGCCACAGCGATTGGCCCATCAACCCCGCGGGCTTCACGTTTCACGGTGCGATTCATGCCACCCTGCCCAACGCCCACTGTGTGATGCACCTCCATTCCACGCCCACCATGGCCGTGTGTTGTTTGAAAGACGGGCTGTCGTACACCAACTTTTATGCGGCCCAACTGTGGGGCCAAGTGGCGTATCACGACTTTGAAGGCATCACCGTGCACGCCGAAGAGGGCGCGCGTATTCTGGCCAGCTCGGCGGGCAAGCCGGTGCTGTTCTTGCGCAACCACGGCCCCGTGGTGATGGGGGCCTCGTTGGCGCAGGCGTTCAACTTGATGTGGCTGGTGAACCGTGCGTGCGAAGTGCAAGTGGCCAGCCAAGCGCTGGGCGCCTTGCAGCCCATCACTGAGAAAGCCTTGGAAGCCTGTGTGCGCGACTCCCTTAACTTCAACCCCAACTTCGGTGCCGGTGAAGATTCGTTTGCCGCCATGCAACGCTTGATCGACCGCATCGACCCCAGTTACAGGGCTTGACGCTGTGACCGAACCCGTGAAAAAAATAGCAGTTGTTGGCCTAGGCGCGGTCGGTGGGGTCTTTGCCGGCTTGCTGGGTACCTTGCCAGCTCCGCACAAGATTCAACTCTCAGCCATTGCCCGTGGCAACACCTTGACCGCATTACAAACCCAGGGTTTGCAGTGGACCGATGCCTCGGGGCACACCCATCACACCGCATTGACGGCCAGCGAGGACCCGGCGGATTTGGGCCCGCAAGATGTGGTGATCGTGGCGGTCAAGGGCCCCTCGTTGGCTGCTGTGGCGCCGCTGGTTCAAGGCTTGTTGGCGCCCCACACGGTGGTGCTGGTGGCCATGAATGGTGTGCCTTGGTGGTTCTTTGACGGCTTGGGTGGCCCCTGCGCGGGTTTACAACTGCCGTTGTTGGATCCGCAGGGGGTGATTGCCCAGTGCATTCCCACCTCACAGGTGCTGGGCTGTGTGGTGCATTTCTCGGCACAGTCGCCCCGTGCGGGCGTGGTGCACAACATCAAAGGCCACCACTTGATCATCGGTGAACCTGCGGGCGGCGTCTCAGGCCGCGCAGAGGCCTTGGCGGACTGCTTGAATGCGGCGG
>CANGML010000201.1 GCA_947454585.1 Comamonadaceae bacterium | reverse complement strand
GGCTTGGAAGTGGGCCCGCTCTTCGACGGTGCAATGGATGGTGTCTTTCAAACCCACAGGGTCCCACACATCGCGGTCATCCACGGTGATGTTGAAGTCTCCCATCAAGACCAATTTCGGATGGCGTTGCAGCTCTTCGCGAAGCCAGTTCTGTAAGGCGTCTAGCCAGCGCATTTTGTAGACAAACTTATCGCTGTCCGGTGCTTGGCCATTGGGGAAATACGCACCAATCACACGCACACCCGCCACCGTGCCGGCAATCACGCGCGCCATGTCATCGTCGAAATGCGGGATGTTTTTCACCACCTCGGTGATCTCAGCACGCGACAGCAGGGCCACGCCGTTGTAGGTTTTTTGACCAAAGAACGCGACTTGGTAACCCGCTGCTTCGATAGCCTCACGCGGAAATTTATCGTCTGTTGTTTTGGTTTCTTGCAGCACCAAGGCATCGACGGGGTTGGCGGCTAACCAGTCCAGCACTTGTGGCAGACGGACGGTGAGTGAGTTGACGTTCCAGGTGGCGAGTTGCATAGGTGTAGATCGCTGGTTTATGACGCGCGTACCAGCGTGACCAAGCTGTAGGGCAGGCCATTGGCTGCTACATGGGTGCTGCGAGTTGTTTCTTGCCAAGTGGCATCGAAGGTGGGGGCGAAGGCATCGCCTTCAAAGTCGGCGTCAATTTCAGTGACCACAGCGCGCGTGGCCAAAGGCATGGCTTGTGCGTAAACCTCAGCGCCCCCAATGACCCACATCTCGGCATTGGCGGGGCAATGACTGAGGGCTTCTGGGATGGAGTGCGCTACGACAGCGCCCTCGGCGTGCCAATCGGTTTGGCGCGTCACCACGATGTTGGTACGTCCGGGGAGGGGGCGGAATTTGGGTGGCAATGACTCCCAAGTCTTGCGCCCCATCACCACCGGTTGTCCCAAGGTGGTTTGCTTGAAATGGGCCAGGTCCTCCGGCAGGTGCCAGGGCAAGCTGTTGTGGTGGCCAATCACGCCTCGGCGCGCGCGCGCAAAAATTAAATTCAAACCCATGCTCTAACCTTTGCGATCAAACCGCCACAGGGGCTTTGATCGCACCGTGGCATTGGTAGTCCATTACCTCAAAGTCTTCAAACTGGTAATCAAAGATCGAATCGGGTTTGCGCAAAATGCGCAGCGTGGGGTAAGCAAAGGGGTCGCGGCTCAATTGCAAGGCCACTTGTTCTTGGTGGTTGCTGTAGATGTGGCAGTCACCGCCGGTCCAAATAAAGTCGCCCACATCGAGGTCGCACTGCTGCGCCACCATGTGGGTGAGTAAGGCGTAGCTGGCAATGTTGAAGGGCACGCCCAAAAAGATGTCGGCACTGCGTTGGTACAACTGGCAGCTGAGCTTGGCTTTGTCGCCTGGGTGTTGGGCCGGTGCGACATAGAACTGAAAGAACGCGTGGCAGGGCATCAGGGCCATCTTGTCGAGTTCGGCCACATTCCAAGCGCTCACGATGATGCGACGGCTGTCAGGGTTGCTTTTGAGCGTGTCAATGACCTGTTGGATTTGGTCGATCTGACCCCCGTCAGGGGTTGGCCAACTGCGCCATTGCACGCCGTACACGGGCCCCAGGTCGCCGTCTTCACGCGCCCATTCGTCCCAAATGGTGACGTTGCGTTCTTTCAGCCAGTTGTTGTTGCTAGAGCCGGTGAGAAACCACAGCAACTCTTGAATGATGGAGCGCAGGTGGACTTTCTTAGTCGTCACCAGCGGGAACCCCTCGTTCAAATCGAACCGCATTTGGTGGCCAAAAACGCTCTTTGTTCCAGTGCCCGTGCGGTCTGTTTTAGCAACACCGTGGGTGTTGACGTGCTGCATAAAGTCTTCGTATTGGCGACGGATGGGGCGCATAAATGTCAATCTGTAAAAACTTGGCTGAGTTTAAAGGTTGGCGGTATCATTCTTTGAGTACTATAGTTTGCTACGCTGTCGGGCGTATTGACGACCAAGCGTGACACTGCGACATTTAGCCTTTTGATTCCATTCAATTGTGACCGAGTTGTCATTTATGACTTCAGCTGAACTCCACGAAACTGCCTCAAGCGTTTATGACAGTTGCGATCCCAAGTTCTTGCGTGATTTGCGCGAGGCCTCTGGGATGGATGTGTTTGTGCTCGCTCGGACGGCGTGTTTATCGGTGGCGCAAGTGCGTCAACTTGAAAGTGACGAGGGGGGGCATTTGTTTTACTCCCTCACCATCAAAAGGCAAGCCTACAAACGTTTGCTGATGATTTTGGGGGCCGAGCCACCAACAGTTGAAGTGCCAGAGGCCTTTCGACACGCGCACCAAGTCGCTGATGCGCATTTGAATACCTTGGATCAAATCGTCGCCATGAGCCACCTGCCCAGCATGCAACGGTCCATGGGCGATGTGATGCGTGAGACCTTAGACAAGTGGTTAGCGCACAAGCAGGCCCTTGGGGCACTGCTGATGTTGCTGGGGGCAGTGCTGCTGTTCATCAAGTTCGGAGAGCCTCAGACACTCGCGTTAGTTGGGCCAGCTTCTCCTGCAGCTCAAGCGATTTCTGCCCCGGAGGCGGTGGCGACGGCGCCAGCAGCTTCTGCGGACACGCTAGCGCCTTTGTCCGCGAACCTCGCTTCGGTTGCCGTTTCTGCGGCCGTCTCTGCAAAGCCAGCTGCTTGTGCGTTCACCGACGATGACTTGCCAGGATTGACGCCCTTCACAGCCAACAAAGAAGGCCGCTATGTTTACGTGGTCAGCAACACAGATTCGGACATTTGCGTGGTGGATGGCGCCAAGCAGGCCACGTCCTTGGTGCTGAAGGCGGGTGAGGGGCGCAGCGTTTATGGTGTGCCGCCATGGCAGCTCTCCGGCACAAACTTAGCCAAAGTTCAAATTTATTTTCAGGGTGGACGCGTGTCATTGCCCGATGCCGCAGCGACGCGCGTGAAGTTGATTGAAGTGCCTGTCACGCGCTGAGTTGCCTATGTTCAAGAAGATGAAATTTGGGCAGCCCCCGCCAGCCACGTCCGTTGAGCAAACCGTGATTGGCCAATCCGCCGTGGTGGTAGGCAATATCGTCTCGCAGGATCAAGTCCAGCTCAAAGGCCATGTGGTGGGCAACATCGATGTCAATGGCAGTCCGAATGCACAACTCTCCGTGCTGTCGAAGGCCCACGTGGAGGGTGACATCCGTGCACAACAAGCGGTGGTCAATGGCGTGGTGACCGGCAATATCGAATCCACAGGGCGCGTGGAGTTACACGCAGGCGCGCAAGTCAAGGGCAATATTTCTTATTCGACCATGGCCATCGAACACGGGGCCCAGTTGTTCGGCATGATGACCAACACGAGCGATGTCAAACCTCAATGATGTCCCTTCGTTCTTGGGCCATGTGGTGCTCATCGATGACGATGCGTCTGTCAGGCGCAGTCTTGCAACGCTGTTAGAGCGCTCAGGCTACCAAGTGGTGGTCTATGCGTCTGCTGATGCATTCCTTGAAAACCCTGTTGTGCCTAGTCCAGCTGTGATCTTGGTGGACATGCGCATGCCCGGTACCACGGGCGTGGCGTTGCAAGCGCAATTGCAAACCTTGGCAAAAAATGTCCCCGTGGTCTTTGCCAGTGGTGACAGCCGGCCTGAAGAAATCATCACGGCCATGAAGCAAGGTGCGGTTGATTTCTTGCTCAAACCGTTCACGGCGCAAGCGATGTTGGATGCCATCGCGCGCGCCATGGGCTTGTCCGAAAAAGCGGTGATCGAGGCTGGTAAGTTGGAGCAAGTGTCCGATCGGCTCAAGCGTCTGACCCCGCGCGAGCTCGAGGTGTGCCACTGGATGGTGCGCGGCTATTCCAACCAACAAATCTCCCACATGGATGGTGCGGCACCGGCCACCATCAAACTGCATCGCGCACGGGTGATGGACAAAATGGCCGCGCCCACCTTGCCCGATTTGATCGATATGCTG
>CANGML010000200.1 GCA_947454585.1 Comamonadaceae bacterium | reverse complement strand
GGTGACATTTTCAAAGAAGACTTCAGCTCGGCCAGCGTGCTCACCCTGTACCTGTTGCCCGAACTCAACCTGCAACTGCGACCCACGATCTTGCGCATGAAGCCCGGCACGCGGGTGGTGGCGCATGCCTTTGACATGGGCGAATGGCAAGCCGATGAGACCGCTTCTGCCGCCGGTGCCTCTGCGTTCATGTGGATCGTGCCCGCGCCCGTGCAAGGCAGCTGGCGCGTGCGCTTGGAAGGGGGTCAAACAGGACAGCTCGACTTGGTGCAAACCTTTCAAAACGCGGGTGGCAGCCTCACCCTAGGCGGTCGCACCGTGCCGCTCTTGGGTGCTCGTTTGCGCGGCGAGGACTTCAGTTTTCAGTTCCGTGGCGAAGATCAATCGGTCAGCAGCTTCAGCGGCAAAGTCACGGGCAATCGCCTGAGCGGCACGCTTTCAACTGACGGCGCTGTTCAGTCCCTGGACGGTAGCCGGCTCTGACATGAGGCGCGCATGAGGCGCGCATGAGGCGCGCATGAGATGAGGCGCGCATGAGGGCGGCACCCTTCAATAAATAATGACTTCTTTGTGGGCAAGCGAACAGACGCTTTGCCGATCAAACCTTACGGTGGGCACTGCCAAGCAATGGTTGCTTGCGCACCTGTTAACCCTAAGGAATGATCATGAAGAAACCTCTCCCACTCCTCAGCGGCATCGCCGCTGCGGCTGCCTGTTTACTTTTTAACAGCAGCGTCATGGCACAGACGATGTCGACGAGCGATTTCAACGCCAATAAGAGTCGCATTCAGTCAGATTACAAGGCCGACAAGTCAGCTTGCGGTTCACGCTCTGGCAATGCCAAGGATATTTGCATGGCCGAGGCCAAGGGCAAAGAAGAGGTGGCCAAGGCTGAGCTCGATCACAACTACAAGCCGACACTGAGCAGCCAATACCACGTGAACGTTACCAAAGGCGAAGCGAGTTATGAGGTGGCCAAGCAAAAGTGCGATGACATGTCGGGTAACCCCAAAGATGTCTGTATCAAAGAAGCCAAAGCTGCACTGACCACCGCCAAGGCCGATGCCGCAGTGCAAAAGAAAACGGCTGAAACCAATGCAACGGCCAATGAAAAAGTAGGCAATGCCAAAGCCAAGGCCAGCAGTGAGAACATGGAGACGCGTGCCAATGCCGCTGCTGACAAGCGGGCCGCAGAACTCAAAGTAGCCGAAGAAAAATGCGATGCCATGGCGTCAAGTGCCAAGGACAGCTGCATGGCAGCGGCGAAAGCCAAGTTCGGCAAACTGTAAAAATACGGTTGCTGAAACAAAAAGGCTGCTCAGCGAGCAGCCTTTTTTGCGTGTCACCACGCGTCTCGCAAGATCTCGCAAGAGCCGTCGTGTCGGCTTAATCAGCCTTGAAGCCGGTGGCAGCTACCGCCTTGCCCCACGTCACCGTGTCGGCTGCAATGATGCGTGCAAACTCGTCACGGTTGGTGCCCGTCACACGAAAGCCGGACTCTTCCAATTTGGTTTTGGTGTCGCTTGCTTTCACCGCTTTTTGCACATCTGCACTCAGCTTGGCTTGAATGTCGGCAGGCACTTTGGACGGTGCGACGATGCCAAACCAGGATGAAAATTCCAGGTTGTTGTACCCCTGCTCTTTGATCGTGGGGACGTCAGGCAACGCGCCCGTGCGGGTGGCACCCGTGCTGCCCAAAGCAACCAACTTACCCGCCTTGACATTGGGTGCGGCCAGACCCACGCTGGCGAACACACCTTGTACGTCACCGCTGAACAAGCCGCCCAGCGCGTCGGCGGTGCTCTTGTAGTGCACGGCCTCGGGCTTGAGTTTGACCGCATCGCCAAACATGAAAGCACCAAAGTGGCCGGGCGTACCGGCACCAAAGGTGGCCATGAACAGGCCTTTTTGTTGTTGCGTCCAGCTGACGAATTCCTTCACGTTTTTGGCGGGCACCTTTTGTGGGTTCACCAACAGCACAAAGTCTGCACTGACCACTTGGCTGATCGGCGCAAAGTCTTTGGCAGGGTCATAGGGCAGCTTGTTGTAGCTGCTGGGTGCAATGCTCAGTTGGCCGGTTTCACCCAGCATGAGGGTGTAGCCATCTGGTGTGGCGCGGGCCGCCTCACTGGCGGCGATCAAACCACCGGCCCCTGGCTTGTTGTCCACGATCACGCCCATGTTGTTCCAGCCTTCAGACAGCTTTTGCGCGAGCAAGCGTGCCACGATGTCTGGGCCCGTTCCGGCAGGGAAGCCCACAATGATTCGAACGGGACGGGTGGGGTAGTTGGGCTCAGCAGACGCGCCCAGGCTTGCGCCGAGTGCGGCCAAGCCGATAGCCGCGATCATGCTGCGACGTGCGAAGGTTTTTTTCATGCTTGTCTCCTCAGTGGTTTTTTTAGTTGAGAAATTTTTGAATGATCAGCCAACTTCAAAGAAGCGCATGACCACGCGATCAGGGTGCCGTGCGCCTGTGCCGATGAACAAACGTTCGCTGATCCAAGACAGGGCAGGCGATGCGGTTTCAAATCGTGGGGTACAGCGGAAGTACACCGAGGCAGGATTGACCGCTTGACCTTGGATGAGTTGGGCCATCACCTCGGGTGAGGCCGTGCGCACGGCGTGGTTTTCGACATAAATCACATCGCCCGCATCCGTCTCTAGGGCATAACGCGCATCCAGCTCAGCCATTTGTGCATTCACGATCAGCTGAAAGTCGGCGCCACCCGGCAAGACGCGTGCGGTCCAGCCATTGCCAGTGACGGTGCCGCCCAAGATGGGGATGAGTCGACGCTTGCCGTGAATCGTTTGGCCAACCTCGATCGGTTTGGCCACTTCAACGGACAGATCGGCAAAAAACTTCAGTTCTGGGGTGGGTAAGTCAAACATGGGCAAGGATCAGGAATTAACCCGTCAAGGCCTGATAGGCCGCCGCATCCATCAGCCCCGCCAACTCAGCCGGTGCGCTGAGCTTGACTTTGTAAAACCAGCCTGCCCCCTCGGGGTCGCTGTTGGCCAATGAAGGGTCGGCGCGCAAGGCTTCGTTCGCCTCCAAAATTTCCACACTCGCGGGCATGTGCACATCGGCGGCGGCTTTGACCGACTCGACCACACCGGCCACGGTGCCTTGTGCAAAGGATTTGCCTGCTTCGGCGAAGTCCACAAACACGATGTCGCCCAGCGTGTCTTGTGCGTGTTGGGTGATGCCCACCAAGGCGGTGTCGCCTTCGATGCGCACCCAGGTGTGTTCTGCGTGGTATTTGTTCATAAGTTTTTACATGCCGCTGTAGTTGGGACCACCACCGCCTTCAGGCGTGACCCAGACGATGTTTTGCGTCGGGTCTTTGATGTCACAGGTTTTGCAGTGCACGCAGTTTTGCGCGTTGATTTGTAAGCGATCGGAATTGTCGTCGTTCTTCACATACTCATACACGCCAGCGGGGCAATAGCGGCTCTCAGGGCCTGCGTAGGTGGCGAGGTTGATGTTGACTGGCACCGAGGCGTCTTTGAGCGTCAGGTGCGCGGGTTGGTTTTCTTCGTGGTTGGTGTTGCTGATGAACACGCTGCTCAGTCGGTCAAAGGTGAGCTTGCCATCGGGCTTGGGGTAGTGCACGGGGGCGTGCTGTGCCGCAGGCTCCAAGCCCACATGATCGGGTTGGTGGCCGTGCAGTGTCCAGGGTGGGTTCTGGATGCCGAGTTTGGGCAGCAGCCATTGCTCGATGCCCGTCATCACCGTGCCGACGAACTTACCCTTCTTGAACCACAGCTTGAAGTTACGGGATTGGTTCAACTCGTCGCTGAGCCAGCTGGCCTCGAAAGCCGCGGGGTAGGCGCTCAACGCATCATGGGCGCGTCCTGCCACGATGGCGTCAAAGGCTGCATCGGCGGCGAGCATGCCGCTCTTGATGGCGGCGTGGCTGCCTTTGATGCGTGCGGCGTTCAGGTAGCCTGCATCGCAACCGATCAATGCGCC
>CANGML010000199.1 GCA_947454585.1 Comamonadaceae bacterium | reverse complement strand
GCGGTTCGCTTGGCGTGCGAGCGTATGACCCACGACGAAATCAAAGCCTTGGTGAAGCAGCACCGCAGCAGCCAAAAGCTGGCCAAAAACGACGACATAGAGGGCTGGCAAGAGGCCAATCTGAAGTTCCACGAGATCATTTACGAGGGCGCACGTAACCCGTTTTTGCGGCAAGAGGTGATGCGCATACGCTCGCGCACAGGCGCGTATCGCCGCCATGCGTTTGGCGCGCTGGGGCGCATCAAATCATCTTATGAGCAACATGAAAAAATCGTGGCTGCGCTCGACAAACGTGACGCCACAGCAGCCTTGGCGTGCATGACGGACCACATGCGTCCGGGGCGCGACTCCAAAACCTTGAACGACTTCATCATCAGCCTGCCGCGTGAGTTGCTGGCAGGCTGATCGCCAACCTCAGTATTTTTCGGCCAGCAGACCGAATCCCGGCAAGGGGTCTTGGATGCCGAGCCGACGCAAGGCCCACCAGTAGGTGGCGACATTCACACCAATCAAGGGTTTGCCAAACTCTGCCTCGATCGCGGGCGTAAGCGCGCTGACGGGCAAGTTGGTTCCCACATGCACAAAGGCTTCAACCCCATCGAGGTTCAGAGCCTGAAAGCCGGCCATGATTTGATCGGGCGTGAACTGCGCCACCGAAATCGGGCCCGTGGCTTTCAAGCCATGACTGGCCACCACGTCATAACCACAGGACACAAAGAACTCTTGGATCAAGGCGTCAGCAGGCGGCCAATACGGCGTCAAGACAGCGATGCGCTTGGGGTCGCCAATTGCTTCTAAGCCCGCCAGCACCGCCATCGAGGGCGTGACGAAAGGAATACCCGACAGCTGTTCGAGTCGCTCTTGTTCGGCCAAGGCCCGCGCACGGTCTCCGCGAAATGAGTGGATGGAATGCCCATGCGCCACCGCATGGGGCTCGCTGGGCAATACCAAGTTCAGGGCTTCCTCAAGGTTGCCTTTTTCGGTATCGAGCGCTTGGCGATAGGCCTGCATGTCGTCATACGGACGCACCGGCAACAACATGCGGCTCACATGGTTGGTCACGCCAGCGGGACGCATGGCTTCCATCTCAGGTTGCACGATGGTGTTGGTGGCGGGCACGATGACAGCGATCTTGGCGCGCGTGGCCAACGTGTCTAAGCTGGTAGGTCGAGCGTTCATGCGTTATTCCATTTTCAAATTGGCGGCCTTGGCGGCCTCGGACCAAATGGCGATGTCAGCGCGCAAGGTGTCGGCAAATTCGCGGGGCGAGCTGCCAATCGCATCGACACCCATTTGTTGAAATTTGCTGTGCGTGCCTTCGGACGCCAAGGCCTCTTTGACCGCCTCAGCCAGTCTCGCAACGACCGCGGGTGGCGTGCCCGCTGGGGCCATCAAACCATTCCAAGTGACGGTTTTGAAGCCGGGAAATCCAGACTCAGCGATGGTGGCGACCTGTGGCAATTGCGGCGCACGCTTGTCGCTAGAGACACCGATGATGCGAATATTGCCGCCGCTCACATGCGGATACAGCTCAGAAAAATTACCGAAGTACATCTGCACATTGCCACCGAGCAAGTCGGTCACCGCAGGGGCGCCTCCCTTGTAGCTGATGTGTGTCATGTCCAAATCGGCGCGCTTAACGAACAGCGCAGCGGACAGATGTGACACGCTGCCCGAGCCGCCCGAGGCGTAATTGAACTTGCCGGGGTTCTTGCGCATATAAGCCACAAACTCTGGCAAGTTATTGGCCGGCACCGATTTGTGGATACCCATCACAAAGGGGTTGCTGCCGATGTTGCTGATGGGGACAAAGTCTTTCAACGGATCGAAGTTGGTTTTGTTGATGACAGGCAACACCGCCATCACGGGCATGGCCGCCATCATGAGGGTGTAACCATCGGCGGGGGCCTTGGCGACAAACTCCGCAGCGATGGCGCCACCGGCCCCGACCTTGTTGTCCACCACCACCGCTTGCCCCAAGCTCTGGGTGAAGCGTTCCGCCATGACGCGTGCGATGGAATCTGTGTTGCCGCCGGGGGCGAAAGGCACCACGATACGAATTGGCTTTTGTGGCCAGGTGGACTGCGCCTGCGCCGTGGCCAAGCCTGCAAACATAGCCAGCACCACCACGGCATTTGTCCATTGAAAACGTCGCATCCATCGTCCTTTCAGCACAAGTTAAAGAATGGCGTTGGCACGTGCAATGCTGTTGACCATGGAGGAGTTCAACAAAAATGCGCGGGCTTTGACCGGGTCAGCACAGGTATCTTGCAATTCACGAATACGCAGGGCACGTTGCTCGGGGTCTTTTTCTTCTAAGTTCTTTTTGTTCTTCACCGACAGATGCTGCACATATTCGGTATTCACGGTGTGTCGTTGGCGGTGGTACAGATCAAGCAAACTGTCGTCGGCCTCGCCGTGTACGACACGCGCCAACATGGCGCCTAAGCTCATGGCGTCATGGATGCCACTGTTCAAACCAAAGCCGCCGAGCGGGTTGTTGACGTGTGCGGCATCGCCTGCCAGCAAGACACGGTGCTTGCGCAGCTGAACCGCCACGCGTTGGTGCACGTTGTAAATGCTTTGATGCACCAAGGGGTAAGTGACATCAGCGCTTGCCCGCGTGAACCGTCGAATGGCATGCTGTGCATAGGGCCCTGCCAGCGCCACGTCATCGCTGACATCTTGTGCTACCGGTAGGGTCATGCGCCACAAACCGGGGGGACCAACATCGGGCATTTTGAACACCGCCACCCATTGCTCAGGGTCACTGATGTAGGCGTTCTCGGTGTACCCCAGCTGGCTGAAGTCGTAGGTGGTGCTGATCACGCTGTAGCGCTCCGGCCAGGTGTAGCCAGCAAATTCAATCTCTGCGGATTTACGCACTTGGCTGCGCCCACCATCCGCGGCCACCACCCAGGGCATGCGCCAGGTGGCCAATCCCTCAGGCGTATTGATACGCACGGTCACGTCATCCGCGTTTTGTGTGAGCGATTCAAAGCGATGGTTGAACAACACTTGGGCCTGCGGGAATGCCTTTAGCTTGTCCATCAACAACGGCGTCAAGCGGTGTTGTTCTAGATGTAAACGGAAGGGGTATGGCGTGTCGTTATTGAGCAGGTCCAAATCCCATTCGGCCACCAGCCCGTAAGTGAGATCACAAGATTGCCAGCGCGGCACCCGAATACCCAAGGCCAACATGGCGTCCGCGACGCCAACTTGGTTGAGCATTTCCAAGGTCGGCGGGTGAAAGGTGCCAGCCCGCAAGTCAAGGGTGAGGTTGGATTCAGCCTCTAGCACCACGCAGGACACACCGCGTTGCGCCAACACCAAGGCAGTCAACAAGCCCACAGGGCCTGCGCCCGCAATCATCACTTGCGCATTCGGCTGTTCCAGCATGCCTACCCTTTCTGCAAATCATCAGGTCAACGTGGGCATGCTAGTGGAAATCAAAAACCTTGTGAGTCACGCAGAGTCTCACAGGTGATTCAAGACCGCGGCTTGCGGTG
The DNA here is from genome assembly GCA_947454585.1 of Comamonadaceae bacterium. Lineage (GTDB taxonomy): Bacteria > Pseudomonadota > Gammaproteobacteria > Burkholderiales > Burkholderiaceae_C > Limnohabitans. The sequence goes on along the minus strand of CANGML010000199.1, from coordinate 503 downwards.
AAGCGCTTCAGTGACGGGCGGCGCTCAACACCTCGCGTGTTTGCAAGGCCACGGCACGGGCCTGCTCGGCGAAGTCTTGGCCCGACGAGGCATACAAAATCGCGCGCGAGGAGTTGACGATGATGGGGCCTGTGGTCACACCATTCACGGCACGCAAACCCGCTTTCACCGTTGCCACCGCATCACCGCCTTGTGCGCCCACGCCGGGGATGAGCAAGGGCACGGTGGGTGCGAGTTCGCGTACACGCTCAATTTCTTTGGGATACGTCGCGCCCACCACCAAGCCCAATTGACCATTGAGGTTCCACGGGCCTTGCGCCAACTGAGCGATGTGTTCGTACATCTTGGGCTGGCCCTCGACCGAGGCGAGGCGTTGGTTTTGCAAGTCATCGCCGCCTGGGTTGGAGGTGCGGCACAACAAGAACGCGCCTTTGCCGTGGTACTTCAAATAGGGCGCGACCGAGTCCCAGCCCATGAAGGGTGACAGCGTGACGGCATCTGCG
>CANGML010000198.1 GCA_947454585.1 Comamonadaceae bacterium | reverse complement strand
TCCACCGCCACCGGCAAGATGGTGGTGCCGAGCTTGCGCAAGTCTGCGGCCGCTGCGTCTAGCGCCTCAGCACCGCGCGCCACGATGACCACGTTCACGCCCTCACGCGCCAGCGACTGCGCACAACCCAGACCCAAGCCTTTGCTTGCACCACCAACCAACGCCCATTTACCTTTGAGACCTAAATCCATTACTTCGCTCCGTGCTTAGAAACAATAAAAACACCACCCAACACCAACAAGGTGCCAGCGCCAATCCACACATTCAGGGGTTCGTTCAACACCCACACCCCGAGGGTGATGGTTGCCATAGGCCCAATCATGCCAGTTTGTGCCGTCAGGGCTGCACCAATGCGCTCAATCGCCATCATCACCATCAGCACAGGCGCGACGGTACACAACACCGCATTCAGCGCCCCCAACCACAACACCTCTACCGGCACTACCGCCGCCGACCAAGGCCGCAACACAGCAAACTGGGCCAGACAGCACAGGCATGCCACGCTCGTGGCCCAGCCCACCAGGCGCATGGCGCCGATGCGCTGTACCAACTGGCCGCTGTACACCAAATAAACGGCATAGGTGAAGGCGCTGGCAAACACCAAGCCGCTCCCCCACACGACATCGACCCCTGCAAAAGACAGCTCGTGCCAGAACACCAAGAGCACACCGCTGTAGCTGATGGCCATGGCCAGCATGCGTCGGGGATGAATGGGCTTTTTGTAAATCAACCAACCCAACAGCACCACCAGCGTGGGGTTGAGGTACAGAATGAGCCGCTCCAAACTCGCCGTGACGTATTGCAGCCCCAAGAAATCAAGGTAGCTAGACAAGTAGTAGCCAATAAAACCCAGCAACACGATGTCCATCACATCGCGCCGCGTCAGCGGATTGACACGCGCCACCGCTTGGCGTTCGGCCCACAAGCCCATCAAGATAAAAAATGGCAACGCGATCAACATGCGGTACATGATGACCGTGACGGCATCCACACCATACCGATAAGACAGCTTGACGATGATGGCCTTGCCGCTGAACGCAATGGCACCGCCTGCGGCCAATAGAAGGCCTGTCAAAGCGGGGCGTTGTGAATGCGGCATAAAAGGGATGGTTTTCACTGGGAAAACCATGAGTTTATGTGAGGGATTTGAAGCCCCCTGTCACAAACGCTCGGTACCATGGGGGCATGTCGTCCCTAGAACTCACCTTGCTCTATTTATGCGCTGCTGTGGTCAGCGTGGTGGGCTGTCGGCTGCTGCAATTGCCGGCCATGCTGGGCTACCTTTTTGCCGGCGTGGTGATTGGCCCGAATGCCTTGGCGTTGGCCAATGATTCGGTGGCGGTGGAACACCTAGCCGAATTTGGTGTGGTGTTTTTGATGTTCGTGATTGGCTTGGAGTTCAACCTGCCCAAGCTCATGCGCATGCGACAACTGGTGTTTGGTTTGGGACTCGGCCAAGTGGTGCTCACGCTCGTGGGGGCCTTACTTTTTAACCTGGCGATCGGCTTTGCTATTAAGCAGCTGGGCTACCTCTGGCACTTGAGCTGGCAGGCCTCTATCGCTCTGGGCAGTGCGTTGGCCATGTCGAGCACGGCGATTGTGGTCAAGCTGATGTCAGACCGCGTGGAGATGGAGTCCCCCCATGGCCAACGCGTGATGGGCGTATTGCTGTTTCAAGATTTGGCCGTGGTGCCGCTGCTGGTGCTGATCCCCGCGCTGGCTGACATGGGCGAACACAACCTGTGGAAAGTGTTGTCCATCGCCATGCTCAAAGCCAGTGTGCTGGTGGGCTTGCTGCTGTGGGGCGGTCAGCGTGCCATGCGGGCTTGGCTGCAAGTGGTCTCTCGACGTAAGAGCGATGAGCTGTTCATGCTCAACCTCTTGCTCATGACGCTGGGCTTGGCGTGGCTCACCGAATTGGCCGGTTTGTCCTTGGCGATGGGTGCGTTCTTGGCGGGCATGTTGATTGCTGAAACCGATTTCAAACACAAGGTGGAAACCGACATTCGGCCCTTCCATGACGTGTTGCTGGGTTTGTTCTTCATCACCATCGGCATGAAGTTGGATTGGGAAGTGTTGATCAACAGCTGGGGCTGGGTGCTGCTGCTCTTCACCGTGCCTGTCTTGTTCAAAGCGGGTTTGGTATTTGTGCTGGCACGACTCACCGGCGCACCCGCAGGCGTGAGTTTGCGCACCGCGCTCTATTTGGCGCAAGCCGGCGAATTCGGTTTTGTGTTGCTGTCTTTGGGTCTGCAGAATTCGCTTATTCCGGCGGCATGGATGAGTCCCATCTTGGCATCGATGGTGCTGTCCATGATCGCCACCCCTTTCTTGGTGATGAACGCTGACCGACTCGTGAACCGCTTTGTCAGCAATGATTGGTTGCTGCAATCATTGGCCCTGACTGGCATGGCGCAGCGTGCCTTGGACATTGAAAACCACGTGATCGTCTGTGGCTACGGTCGCAGCGGCCACAACTTGGTGGACTTGCTCAAGCTTGAAGAGATTGCCTATGTGGCGCTGGAATCTGACCCCGAAAAAGTACAAAAAGGGCGCGAACAAGGTCACCCTGTTGAACTGGGCGATGCCACGCGCCTAGCCAGCTTGATGTCTGCCGGTCTCGTGCGTGCTGCGGCGGTGGCCGTGACTTACCCCGACTTGCCCTCGGCACTCAAGGTCTTGGCATGGGTGAAGGAACACGCGCCCCATGTGCCGGTGATCGTCCGCACCCACGACGATGCGCACTTGGAGGAGCTGCGTGCCGCAGGGGCGGCTGAAGTGGTGCCCGAAGTCATTGAAGGCAGCTTGATGCTGGCCAGCCAAACCTTGGCGCATATAGGCATGCCGCTCAAGCGTGTGATTCGCTTGGTGCAAGGCCAGCGTATGACCCGCTATGCCTTGATGCGCGATGCCATCAAGCACCCTGAGGACTAGGCTACTCGCCCATCACCGCGCCTTCACGACGCGGGTCTGCACCGCTCATCCACACCTCCCGGCCATTCACGGTGCGCCGCACAATGGCTTGCACGCCGCTGGGCAACGCCGCTTCACGCACCGTTGTGCCGCGTGCGCGCAACTCATCCTGCAGCGCCGGGCTGAAACGCTGGGCCTCTAAAACAACGGGGCCTGCTACCACGCCGAAGTTGGGCAAATCAATGGCTTGCTGGGGTGTCATGCCCCAATTCAATACGCCCACTAGAGTTTTGGTGGTGAAGTGAATGATCATGTGACCGCCTGGGCTGCCCACACTCATCACCAAATGGCCCGTGTCTTTGTCAAACACCAAGGTGGGCGACATGGAGGAGCGTGGTCGCTTGCCAGGCTGGACGCGGTTGGCGATAGGCCTATCGTGCGCATCGCGTGGCATAAAACTGAAATCGGTCAATTGGTTGTTCAGTAAAAAACCACGCACCATTTGGCGTGCGCCAAAGGCATCCTCAATCGTGGTGGTCATCGCCAAGGCATTGCCCCAGCCATCCACGATGCTGATGTGCGATGTGCCGTATTCGGGTTGATCGGCCATCGGGGCCCAGCCGCTAGCGCGCGTGCGAACAGGGTTGCCAGGCTCGGCTTTGTGCATGGACATGGGGCCTATCAACTGGGCGCGCTCCCGCAAATACGCAGGGTTTAACAAGGTGTGCCAGTCACCACCCGGGGCCGCTACAAAGTCTGGGTCAGCCACATAGTGCGCACGATCTGCAAAAGCCAAGCGCGAGGCCTCGACATAAGCGTGCAACCAGGCTGACGACAAAACGGGCGCGTCAGTGGGAGGCAGCATGCCCAAGATTTGCCCCATGGCTATTGCGCCCGAGCTGGGTGGCGGGAAACCACAGACGCGATAGACACGGCGCAAGGCAGCATGGTCAAAACACAGGGCCTCGCGTTCTTTTGATTGGTAATTCGCCAGGTCACCCAAGGCTAAGCGGCCCGGGTTGGTGGGGTGCTGTTGTACTTTTTGCACCATGGCTTGTGCGGTGTCACCGCGATAAAACGCCTGCACGCCTTGGGTGGCGATGGCT
>CANGML010000197.1 GCA_947454585.1 Comamonadaceae bacterium | reverse complement strand
GCTGCTTGCCGATGATGACCTCGGCCACGCCCGGCTCTTTGGACTCTTTGTTGTAGTAGTCGTCGCGGTAGATGAACATGATCACGTCCGCGTCTTGCTCGATCGCACCTGACTCGCGCAAGTCACTCATCATGGGGCGCTTGTCGGTGCGCTGCTCCACGCTGCGGTTGAGCTGAGACAAGGCAATCACGGGGCACTGCAGCTCTTTGGCAAGCATTTTTAGACCGCGCGAAATTTCACCAATCTCCGTCGCACGGTTGTCACCGCCACTGCTGCTCGAGCCACTCATCAGCTGCAAATAGTCGACCACGATGAGGCCGAGCTTGCCGCACTGACGCGACAAACGACGCGCGTTGGCGCGCAACTCGCTCGGCGTCAGGCCCGGTGTTTCATCGATGTGCAAAGACACATTGCGCAACTTCTCAATCGCCTCGGTCAAGCGCGGCCATTCGTCATCGCTGAGCTTACCCGTGCGCAAATGGCCCTGGTCGACGCGACCAATCGAGCCGACGATACGCACCGCCAGTTGCGAGGCCCCCATCTCCATCGAGAACACCGCCACCGGCAGGCCTTCGTTCAAGGCGACGTGCTCGGCAATGTTGATGGCCAAGGCTGTTTTACCCATCGAGGGCCGCGCCGCCAGCACGATCAAATCGCCCGGCTGCAAGCCCGAGGTCATGCGGTCAAAGTCAACGAAACCCGTGGGTACACCGGTGATGTCGTTTTGGTTGTCCGCCATCTCTTGCACGCGGTCCAACAAGTCCACCACCAGCTGCGGCATGGCTTGAAAGCCCTGCTTCATGCGCGAACCTTCTTCGCCAATATTGAAGATTTTTTGCTCGGCCTCGTCCAAAATTTGCGCCACCGCCCTGCCCTGCGTGTTGAAGGCATGGGTGGCGATTTCGTCACTGGCGGTGACCAGCTTACGCAGGATAGATCGCTCGCGCACGATCTCGGCATAACGGCGAATATTGCTCGCGCTCGGCACATATTGCGCTAACGCATTGAGGTAGCCCAAACCACCAATTTCTTCCGCCTTGCCCAAGGTTTGCAGGTGCTCGTACACCGTGATCACATCAGCAGGACGGCTGCTGTTGACCAAGCTGTTGATGGCTGTGTACACCTGCTTGTGCTCATATCGGTAGAAGTCGCCCTCCACCAGCAAATCACCCACACGGTCCCAGGCTGCGTTGTCCAGCAACAAGCCGCCCAAGACGCTGGACTCCGCCTCGATCGAGTGGGGCGGAATGCGCAGTTGTGCAATCTGCTGGTCGTGGGAGAAGCTTTCTTCAAAGCTGGGCAATGCGGCTGACATAGTGATCCTGTAAAACGCACATCCTAAGCCCAGAGTCTTCAGAGGCTTGGGATAACGCTGTGGATAACAAGTGGGTTAACTGGGGAAATTCAGGGATAACGCAAAAAGCCCCGCAATGCGGGGCTTTTGCCGGGGAGAGAGACCGGTTAAATCAGCGTCACGCCTGTCTTGCTTTGCAAGAACTCACGCGTCACGCCGGGTGCCAGCTCGATCACCTTCAGGCCTTCGGGCACCACGTCCATCACCGCGAGGTCGGTGATGATGCGGTCCACCACACCCACGCCGGTCAATGGCAAGGTGCAGTCTTTCAAGATTTTCAAATCTTCGGTGCCGTCTTTCTTCTTGGCCACGTGTTCCATCAAGATGATCACGCGCTTGACGCCCGCGACCAAGTCCATCGCGCCGCCCATGCCTTTGATCATCTTGCCGGGGATCATCCAGTTGGCCAAATCACCCTTCTCGCTCACTTGCATCGCGCCCAGGATGGAGAGGTTGATCTTGCCACCGCGGATCATGGCGAACGATTGGTCGCTGCCAAAAATCGCCGAGCCCTTGATGGTGGTCACGGTTTGTTTGCCCGCGTTGATGAGGTCGGCATCGACCTCGTCTTCATAGGGGAACGGGCCAATGCCGAGCATGCCGTTCTCACTTTGCAGCCACACCTCGACATGGTCAGGCACGTGGTTGGCCACCAAGGTGGGGATGCCGATCCCGAGGTTCACATAAAAACCGTCTTGCAGTTCACTTGCCGCACGTGCGGCCATTTCGTCTTGAGTCCAAGCCATGTCTATTCCTTATTTGCGGTCACGGGTGGTGCGCTTTTCAATGCGCTTCTCGGGCGTGGGGTTGTGCACGATGCGGTGCACATAAATGCCGGGCAAGTGGATGTCGTCCGGGGCCAATTCACCGGTGGCCACAATGCGCTCGACCTCCACGATACAAATCTTGCCGGCAGTGGCTGCTGCGGGGTTGAAGTTGCGCGCCGTCATGTTGAAGCGCAAATTGCCCGAGCGGTCCGCCACATCGGCTTTGATCAAGGCAACCTCAGGCACCAGCGAGCGTTCCATCACATAGGTTTCGCCGTCAAACTCGCGCAGCTCTTTGCCTTCGGCCACCAAGGTGCCCACGCCTGTTTTGGTGAAGAACGCGGGGATGCCCGCACCGCCGGCACGCAGCTTTTCAGCCAAGGTGCCTTGGGGGGTGAACTCCAGCTCCAACTCGCCGGCCAGGTATTGACGCTCGAACTCTTTGTTCTCGCCCACGTAGCTGGAAATCATTTTTTTGATTTGGCGGGTCTCGAGCAATTTGCCCAAACCAAAACCGTCCACCCCCGCGTTGTTGGAGATCACGGTCAAGTCCTTCACGCCGCTGTCGCGCAAGGCGTCGATCAGGGCTTCAGGAATGCCACACAAGCCAAAACCACCCACCGCCATCAGCTGGCCGTCGGCCACGATGTCTTGGAGTGCTTCAGCAGCAGAAGGGAAAACTTTGTTCAAGGGACGCTCCAGTCGAAGTACAACAGAATGCCATTACCATACTACGTATCAAACTACGTAGTTTTTCGTAAGCACAGACCCCTTGATGCCCTCACCATGATTGATTACCGCCAAGCCTTTGACCTGGCGCCTGTGGGCCTGGTGCTGTCACGCAACCGCACCATGGTGGACTGCAACCAACGCCTGTGCGACATGTTTGGCGCCACCCGCGAGCAACTGATTGGCCAGTCCTTCCAAGTGCTCTACCCCAGCGCCGACGAGTACGAACGGACCGGCGCCCGCATTGAGCTGAGCCTGAACGCCAAAGGCCTCTACGCCGATGACCGGGTCATGAAGCGCATCGATGGTCGGCTCAAAGGTGAACCATTTTGGTGCCACGTCACGGGCCGTGCTTTGAACCGCGCCGCCCCCCACGAGGCCGGCATTTGGAGTTTTGAAGACCTCAGCGCCACGCGCCCCGTGCGGGCCGAACTGACGGCACGCGAGCGCGAGGTCGCGGCTTTTCTGATGGACGGCATGACCTCCAAAGAAATTGGCAAAGTGCTGGGCATCAGCCACCGCACCGTGGAGATTTACCGCGCCAAATTGATGCGTAAATACAAGGCCTCGACCACCGCCGACTTGGTGCACAAACTCGTGGTCGGCTAAGTCCAGAGTCAGCACGCCGCACTGACACCTAGGTGATTGTCCTGACTAAATGTCCTATTGACAGGTCAATAGAACTAACCCACCATCAGGCTCCATGAATTCGGTCATGCCTTTGCCCAAGTACCACCAGGTCTACCTGGTGCTGCGCGAGCAATTGCATGAAGGCAAATTCGCCCAAGGGCTGCCGGGCGAGTTGGCGCTGATGCAGCAGTTTGCAGTGGCACGCGTGACGGTGCGACGGGCCCTGTCTCAGTTGGCACAAGAAGGCTTGATCAGCCGCGAACCTGGGCGCGGCACACGCTCCCTGCTTCAACGAAACCTCCCCCCTGCCGAGGCAGCGCCGCACCGGTCGCAACAAGCCAAGCTCACGGGTTTGCTAGAAAACTTGGTCAGCATGGGCCTGCGCACTTCCGTCAAAGTGCTCTCAGTCCAACGCTTGGCCTCCCCCCATGAAGTGGCCATGGCACTGCAACTGGACGAGAGCGAGTGGGTCCAAAAAGCGCAGCGTGTGCGCTACACCAAAGAAGGCCCGCTGTCGCACATCACCACGTGGGTGCCTGACCGTATTTCCAGAGGTTTCGG
>CANGML010000196.1 GCA_947454585.1 Comamonadaceae bacterium | reverse complement strand
TCACCACACAACAACTGCCCTGTCGGTCAACCTGAATAAAGTGGCCTTGGTGCGCAACACACGGCATTTGGGTATCCCCAGCGTCACGCGGGCAGCCGTGCTTTGTTTAGAGGCGGGCGCTGCGGGCATCACCGTGCACCCCCGCCCTGATGCACGTCACATCCGCACCCACGACGTGCACGACTTAGCGGCCTTGCTCAAAGATTGGCCCGATCGCGAGTTCAACATCGAAGGCAACCCCTTTCATAACCTGATGGATTTTGTGCGCGAGGTGCGCCCGCATCAGGTCACCTTTGTGCCCGACAGCGAAGGCCAGTTCACCAGCGACCATGGCTGGGCTTTTCCGCAAGACGCCGAACGTTTGAAGCCGCTCATCGCTGAAGCCAAAGCCTTGGGCGTTCGCGTGAGCTTGTTCATGGATCCGATCCCAGAAGCGATGGCGGCCGCCAAAGCCGTGGGCGCAGACCGCGTCGAGCTCTACACCGAAACCTATGCCTCGGCTTACGGCACACCCAAGCAGGCCGAGGTGCTGTCCGCCTTCCAAGCCACCGCCGAAGCCGCGCTCAAGGTAGGCCTTGGCATCAACGCGGGTCACGACCTGAACCGTGACAACTTGCACACCTTCTTGGCCACTGTGCCCGGCGTACAAGAGGTGTCTATCGGCCACGCCCTGATCGCTGATGCGCTGGAGCTGGGCTACACAGCGACTGTTCGCGCCTTCATCGCGTGCATGCCTCAGGCTTAAGTTGACGCGCATGATTTACGGCATCGGCACTGACATTTGCGACATTCGCCGCATCCGTGCGTCTTTAGAAAAGCACGGCGAACGCTTTGCGCAAAAAGTGCTGAGCGACAACGAGCTGAACACCTACCGCGTTCGAAGTGAACGTTGGCCCGAGCGCGGCGTGCGTTATGTGGCCACGCGTTTCTCTGCCAAAGAAGCGTTCAGCAAAGCCATCGGGATGGGCATGCGCATGCCCATGACTTGGCGGTCATGCGAAGTTGCCAAGCTGCCCAGTGGGCAGCCCACGATTGTCTTGCACGGCGAGCTCAAAGCCTGGTTTGAAGCCAAAGGCTTGCGTGCCCACGTCAGCGTGAGCGATGAGTCTGATTACGCCACCAGTTATTGTGTTGTTGAAAAGAGCAACTAAGTGATGTCTCACCACGCCCCTCTCATTCTTGACCTCGCAGGCACCGAGCTCTCGGCGGCCGATCGCCAACGCTTGCGGCACCCGCTCACCGGTGGCGTGATTTTGTTTGGCCGCAACTGGGCGAATCGCCAGCAGCTCACGCAGCTGTGCGCCGACATCAAGGCTGTGCGCGACGACTTGCTGATTTGTGTAGACCACGAAGGCGGGCGCGTGCAGCGCTTTCGCCACGATGGCTTCACGCACATCCCACCCATGCGCGCTTTGGGCGAGTTGTGGATGAAAGATGCCAAGGGCCAGGCTGGCAGTGGCGCTTTGAACGCCATGGATGCCGCTACCGCCAGCGGCTATGTGCTGGCCAGCGAGCTGCGTGCCTGCGGTGTGGACTTCAGCTTCACCCCAGTGCTCGACCTCGACCATGGTGAGAGTCGCGTGATTGGCGACCGATCGTTCCACCGTGACCCACGCGTGGCCAGTACCTTGGCTAAGAGTGTCATGCATGGTTTGCTGTTAGCTGGGATGGCCAACTGCGGTAAACACTTTCCGGGTCATGGCTATGTGAAGGCCGATTCGCATGTGGACATCCCCATCGATAAGCGCAGCCTCAAAGCCATCTTGGGCGACTGCGCCTTGCCCTACCAATGGCTCACCACCACCCTCAGCAGCGTGATGCCTGCCCACGTCATTTACCCCAAGGTAGATGCATTGCCCGCAGGCTTTTCGCCACGCTGGTTGCAAGACATCTTGCGCGGTCAGCTGCAATTCAACGGTGCAATCTTCAGCGATGATTTGTCGATGGAAGGCGCACGCCGCATTGAAGGCCGCTCGGTCAGTTTTGCGCAAGCCGGTGTCGCTGCCTTGAACGCGGGCTGCGACCTCTTGCTGCTGTGCAACCAAAGCCTGGGCGATGGCCATGCGGTGGACGAGATGCTCGCAGGCTTGACCGAATGCCTGGTCAAAAACCAATGGCATGCCAGTGACGCGAGCGAACAACGCCGTCGCGCACTGCTGCCTACTACTTCGCCGCTAGCTTGGGACGCGCTGATGACTCACCCCGCATACTTGCGGGCCTTGGACTTGTTGCCTTAAATCGCTCACAGGTTCACCACCCCCCACGAAAGCTCACATGGCAACGCCCAATTACAACTACGAAAAACGCCAACGCGAGTTAGCCAAGAAGAAGAAAAAAGAAGAAAAACTGCGCGAGCGTGATGCCCGCAAAACCTCGCCTGAGGGCGAGTTCGGTCAAAATCCCGACATGAATGCGGAGCCAGACCACAGCCAGCCCCCTGACGGGGACGCTCCTGCCGCCAACAGCCAACCTTGATTTTTTAGGAGTTCTGCCATGTTTCCTTCACGCCGTGCCTTTGCTGTCCTTACCTTGGCCCTGAGCTGTGGCTTAGCCGCTGCGCAAAGTGCCAAAACCATCAGGCTGATGGTGGGCTTCCCCCCTGGCGGCGGTACCGACGCGGTGGCACGCATCTTGGCTGAAAAGCTCAAGGACGAGTTGGGCACGACCGTCGTGGTGGAAAACAAACCTGGTGCGGGTGGTCAATTGGCCGCCCAAGCCCTCAAGGTAGCCCCTGCGGACGGAACCGTGTTGTTCCTCTCGCACGACCACACCATCTCTATCTTGCCCTTGGTGGTGAAGAACCCAGGCTATGAACCTGCGAAAGACTTTGCCCCCGTGGCAGGCTTTGCCACGTTCGTGAACGCTTACGCCGTATCAGGTGGCACACCTGCCAAGTCATTCACTGAATACGTGTCATGGGTCAAAAGTCAAGGCAACAAAGGCTCCGTGGGCATTCCAGCACCAGCCTCTACGCCAGAATTTCTGGTCAAAGTGGTGGGCGATAAGTTCAAGTTGGATTTGGTGTCTGCGCCTTACCGTGGCAGTGCGCCCATGATGGCCGACATGCTGGGCAACCAAATTGCGGCAGGTGTGGGCTCGGTGCCTGACTTCATCGACAACCATAAGGCCGGCAAAGTGCGCATCGTGGCCGTGCTGGGGGCTAAGCGCCAAGCCACTTTGCCAGACGTCCCCACCTTCGGCGAGCTGGGCTTAGGCGGTTTAGATGACATGCCCTATTACGGCATCTTCGCGCCGGCGGGCACACCCCAAGCCACTATCAATCACTTCGGCACAGCCTTGTCCAAAGTGTTGGCCATGCCCGATGTACATGACCAACTCACCAAAATGGGTTTGACCGTGGGCTATATGAACGCACAGCAATTGGAGCAACGCGAACGCGCCTACACGCAAGTGTGGACCAAGCTGATTAAGAACAGCGGTTTTCAGCCGCAATAAACCATGGCAATACCTTGGCTCTCCGCACTCAAAGCCGTCCCATGGGGTGATGTCATTTCGCACGCGCCCAGCGTGCTTGAAAAAGCCCGCGACCTCATGGCGCGCAAGCCTGCCGACGTTGAGCCGCAGCCCATGGCGACGCCTGATGTGCACGACGATGTGCCGAGCTTGGGTGAGCTGAAAAATCGTTTGCTTGAAGCTTCGATGCAGCTCGAGGATTTGCAACAACGACAAAGACAACTCACCCAAACCGTGAGCGAGCTGGCCGAGCAAAACGCGGGTTTGGTGTCTGCCGTGGGTGGCTTGCGTCAAACCCTTCGCCTTGTGGGGGTTGGGTTGACGCTGGCTTTTGTGGCGCTAGGCGCTGTGGCCTACACCCAGTGGTTCTGAGCTTGCGCGATTAGACTTCGCGGCGTAACGCAGGGAACAAAATGACGTCGCGGATGCTGGGGCTGTCGGTCAGCAACATCATCAAGCGGTCAATGCCAATGCCACAACCGCCCGTGGGGGGCATGCCGTATTCGAGGGCGCGCACAAAGTCGTGGTCGTAGAACATGGCTTCGTCGTCGCCGCTGTCTTTGGCAGCCAC
>CANGML010000195.1 GCA_947454585.1 Comamonadaceae bacterium | reverse complement strand
GCGGGATGTTGAGCATTTGCACAAACCATTGAAATAGCGGCGGTACAAATTCACCAAAGGGGACCAAGTGATGCTTGTCGTATTGGAAATTTGCCGTTGTCGCCGGCGTGGTTTGGGGCAGGTAGCCGACAGCAGAGTTGCTGTATTGTCTTTGTCCTAACGCGTTTCGCCGACTCAGGGGAATGCCAATCAACGCGGCATGCTTACCTTGCGAAAAATGTGCCTCAAGCTCTGCCCAATAGCGATCAGGCATTTGCTCAGGAATCATGGGGATGGCGGTCTCAGGGGTCACTGTCAAGTCACTGGTGCTGGTGAGCAAGGCCTCGCGATAGTCGCTGAGGGCACGGTTCACGCCCTCACCAAACTTCAAGTCTTGCGCAATATTGCCCTGCAGCAAGGTCACGCGCAGAGGGGTCTCTGACATGTGTAAATTGCTGGCATCACGACTGGGCGAGTTAAGCCATGTGAACCCAAGCAGCAGCAAGGTCATGGCTTGCAACCCACGTGTCCCGCGCACTCTTGGCGCATAACGTCGTTCGGCGGAGAACGCCATCGCTAAGCCTGCGGCCATCGCGCTCACGCCATATACGCCGACCCAAGGTGCCCAGTGTTTCAAGGGTCCATCCAAATGCGCGTAACCAATGGCGCCCCATGGGAAGCCCGTCCCCAGCGTGCCACGCAATATTTCTGCCAAGCTCCATGTCGCGGCAAAAGCGAGCACCCTCAACCAGACCCCGATGTCTCGCCGCGTGAGCACATGGAAGACGACCGCGGCCAAGCCATAAAGAAGGGCGAGCCCGCCCGCCAACAGCAACACCGCGGTAGCGGCCAATGGCGCAACCAGCCCACCATAGGTGTGCAGCGAGATATAGAGCCACCAAGTTGAACCCAACAACCACGCTGTCGAGAACAGCCAAGCTTGTGCAAAAGCTGCCTTCTTGGACTGTGCACGGTCCAGAAACCATGCCAACACTGCCAAGCACAAACACTGCAGCCAACCAACGCTGAGCCCTTTGTTGGGCCCCTCCAATGGCCAAGCCAAGGACAAGGCTTGCACGAAGCCCGCCAGCACCAAACAGAGGGAGATGAACTGGGTCCGCGTTCGATGGGGCGTCACACCAAAGCCCATGGCTTAAACAGTTTTGGGGATTTCTGCATTGGCTGGATAGACCTTGAACCACTTCACGGCACCACCCCGGGTATGCAGCACGTCAAAACGCAATTTATTGATTTCAAAATGTTCGCCACGTCGAGGCACATGTCCCATGGCATGCGCAATGTAGCCACCAATGGTGTCGAAATGGGCATCGTCCTCTGCGGCCGACTCTGGCAAGGCCCAGTCTGCGCCAAAGGCTTCCGCCACGCGCTCAATCGAGGCATCCCCACTGACACGGTAGGTTCTATCTGCCAGCGCAAAAATATCGCCGACATCTTCTTGGCTATCAAACTCGTCCTCGATATCACCCACGATTTGTTCAAGGACATCTTCGATGGTGATGAGTCCAGCAATACGTCCAAATTCATCGATCACCAAGGCCATATGGTTGCGTGTGTTTCGAAATTCACGCAACAAATCATTCAGGCTCTTGCTTTCTGGCACGAAGACAGGGGGGCGTAACAGCGTGCGCACATTGAGTGCAGGAGCGCGCTGCAGTTTTAACAAATCTTTGGCCAATAAGATGCCCACCAAGTTGTCACGTTCGCCTTCATAAACTGGGAATCTTGAATGGCCTGTATCGATCACTTGATGCAGGCTCTCTTCTAGGGGCGCGTCTAGGTTGATCAAGTCCATGCGTGGCGCAGCGACCATCACGTCACCAGCGGTCTGATCTGCCATGCGCAAAACACCTTCCAGCATCAGGCGACTTTCTGCGCCGATGACTTGGTTGTCCTCCGCATCTGAAAGCGCATCAAGCAGCTCTTCGCGTGAATCTGGACCTGGATGTATGAATTCCACCAAACGCTGCCAGTAGGAGCGCTTGTCTTTTTTTTCTATCTCTCGCGTATTCGGGGGTATCACATGGTTGCGGCCTTCGCCGCGGAAGTCTTACAAGTCTTAAGCATAGCCCATGATGTCGGCGTTATTCAGCGCTTTGATGACGCGCCTTCTTGACGCCTTGACGGATTTCTTGAACTTCGGCCAAAAAATTCCAAAATCTTTTTGCATCTTCTTTGATGCTGTAGTTGGTTTTGGCAAACTGGTCTGCGACTAGCTCAGTCATGCGGCTGTCCAAGTCGCGCTTTGGCAAACGCAAGAAGGCCTCGGTTTCTGAACCATCTCGCTCAATCGTTGCGCCGGCCTTTCGTGCGATGCGGATCATGGGCGCGTTCTCGCTCAATGCATGGATGTACATCTGATAAACCATGTCGTTGCGTGCATGGATCACCGCGCGTTCAAACAAGCGACCGCCGTAGCCCCGCCCACGTGCGCTGAGCACGACCGAGACACCGAACTCACAGCTGAACTCACGCCCTGGTTCTTTCATCAGCGCGAGGTGCGCCATGGCGACAATGTCTAAGTTGCGATTGAAAATGCCGTAGATCTCGTCACGCTCAAAATTAAGTGTGCTGACGTATCGATGGATATGCTCATCCGTGGCGGCGTAACCGAAGCGCAAGTAGCGATCGTGTGCTGATAATCCAAGTAGATGCAGCAAAATGTCAGGCACATGCTGCGCCGTCAGTGAGGCAATCGGAATCATCACGCCCTCTGAATAATGCGTTGCGGCCCGGGATAGTCCTGTCATGCGTAGCATTTGCTTGCCTCCCACAAGGGTGGTCTTCACAATCGTGTTTGCCAATGTCATTTCTCGATTGTAAGGGTTTTCCCTATGGGCTGCTCATCAGATGCTATTCGACCTGACTGCTGTCATTTGTGCGCAAAGAATTCGTTTCGCCTCTGACGATGCGTGCAGAATCATGAGAGACCTTACTGATATTTTCATCACATGATCACACTGCCGCCAGGACTCGTTTTTTTTGAAAGAGGTTGGCTATCTTCCAACAATGTCTTGTTAAGTGACGCTTCGCAATCTGTTTTGATTGATACCGGCTATCACACCCATGCCTTGCAAACATTGGCCCTTGTCAAGTCAGTCCTTGGCGATCAACCCCTTACGCGCATCATCAATACACATCTTCATAGCGATCATTGTGGCGGCAATGCCCTATTACGGGAGGTCTTTCCTTCTATAGACATTCATATTCCTCCAGGTCATGCAGCTTTGGTCGATGTGTGGGATGAAAGTGGATTGACCTACGAGGCAACAGGGCAAAGTTGCCCTCGCTTTGAAAAGACTGGCATCCTCAACATAGGAGCCGTCTTTGAAGTAGGTGAATTGGCGTGGCATGTTCATGCTGCGGCTGGCCATGATCCGCATTCGGTCATCCTTTTTAATGAATCACATCGCATTCTGATTTCGGCGGATGCCTTATGGGAGAACGGTTTTGGTGTCGTCTTTCCTGAGATCGAGGGGATAAACGCCTTTGATGAAGTTGAATCTACCCTTCGAATGATTGAAGCACTGGAACCTAAGCTCGTTCTTCCAGGTCACGGCGCTGCTTTCCGCGATGTCTCTGGGGCATTGTCACGTGCCAATAGTCGCCTCACGCAGTTTAGGAGTTCACCAAATAAGCATGCGCACTATGCTGCCAAGGTACTGCTTAAATTCAAATTACTTGAGCTACAGAAGCACAAACTCACGCAGTTCCTAAATTGGGCGCAAAGCACGCCTTACTTACAGTTGCTACACGTGAAATATGCACACGACCAAAGTCTCGAATCTTGGTGTTTGGATTTGTGTCGGAGTTTAGAAATAGCTGGGGCCTGTGCACTGGTGGCCGACGAAATCATCAACATGTAATGTGACAAAAAACAAAACCCCTCACTTTTGAGAGTGAGGGGTTTTGAGGGCTGTAATAGCCTGACGATGTCCTACTTTCACACGGGAACCCGCACTATCATCGGCGCTAAGTCGTTTCACGGTCCTGTTCGGGATGGGAAGGAGTGGTACCAACTTGCTATGGTCATCAGGCATAACTTGTTGT
>CANGML010000194.1 GCA_947454585.1 Comamonadaceae bacterium | reverse complement strand
GTTGCAAATTGCCGACCGTGGCTATGTGATGGAATCAGGGTTGATCACACTCAGTGGGGATGCCCACGACATGCTGCACGATCCCAAAGTACGGGCGGCTTATTTAGGGGAGTAAAGGCAATGACCATGCAACTCAGTGCTGACGACATTGCGCACTACCAATCGCAGGGCTATGTCATCCCGCGGTACCGCCTAGAACCCGAGTTGGTGGCTTCACTGCAAGAGGCGCTCAACACCTTGATTGCCGATAACCCCGGCGTGCGACCCGAAAAATTGGTGAGCGCGCATATTGAAGGGCGCAATGACGAAGGCGTGAATGGCAGCCGACGATTTTTAGAGCTGGCCATGCATCCACCCATCGTGGATTTGGTGGAACAACTCATCGGACCCGACATCATCTTGTGGGGCTGCCATGTGTTTTGCAAGCCTGCGAGTGAAGGCTTTGAAACCCCTTGGCACCAAGACGGTCACTATTGGCCGATTCGACCTTTGGCCACTTGTACCGTGTGGGTGGCGCTAGAGCCAAGCACCCGCGAGAACGGCTGCTTGCGGGTGATTCCTGGCTCGCATCGCCACCACCAGTTGCATGACCACCTGCATGAAGATCGCCAAGATGTGGTGTTGAACCAGCGCATGGCCGATGGCACGTTTGATGAAGCGGATGCCGTCGATCTCGAGTTGCAGCCCGGGCAAATGTCCATGCACGATGTCTACATGATTCATGGCGCCAAAGCCAACACCTCGACCCAGCGCAGAACCGGGGTCGCCTTGCGCTTCATGCCGGGCACCTCGTTGTTTGACCGCGATTTACGTCCTGTGGATGGCAAGTCGGGAGTGCCTGTGAGTTTTGGCACACGCCCTTTGTGGTTGCTGCGCGGTGAGGATCGCACAGGTCGCAACGACTTTTCCGTTGGGCACAGGCCTAGCCTTCTAGCACCCAAATGATGACTTGTTTGGCGACAAAGCCCAGCATGCCAAACGCCAACACCAAGAACAACACAAAGGTGCCGAACTTACCGGCTTTGGATTCGCGGGCGAGCTGAAAAATAATGAACAGCATGTACAGCATGAAGCCGGCCACGCCAAATGTCAGCCCAAATTGGGCGAATTGCTCTTCAGTCATACACGCTCAATGCGCCGACAGGTCGTGCGAGACCAAGTCGCGGTAAGCATGCCAACTGGCATGGCCCAACATAGGGACCACCGCCAACAAACCTAAGAACGCAGAGCCAATGCCCAGTGCCGTGAACAAGCACAACAGGCCCGCCCAGCAGGCCATGGCCAAAGGGTTCATCGCAACCACACGCCAGCTGGTCAGCACCGCCTGTTGAACCGTGAGGCTGGGATGCTCCATCAGCAAGGGGATGGTGACCAAGGTCGATGCGAACATCGGTGCCGCAATCAACGCGCTCATCAACACCCAGATCTCAAACAAACCAAGGTTGGGTTGCAGCACCACCAAGCGCAAAAAATCAGCAGGGGTGTGTACGCTGTCGGGCAGCATCCAATGCACCAAAGCGGCAGAGCACACCAACCAACCTGCGCTCGACAACGCCAACAGCAAACCAAAATGGATCAGGCGCTTGTCGCCACAAGTCCAGATACGAAACGCATCCGTCAAGGTGGCCTCTTCGTCACGCTCTAGGCGGCGACTGATCTCATACAAACCTGTCGCTAAAAGGGGCGCCACGATCATGCAGGCTGACAGCATGGCGGCGATCCACCAGAAATCTTGTCGCGCAAACCAGAACAAACCGCCGCCGACGATTGCCAAAATCAGGCCGTGGGTCACGCCTGCCGTAGGGCAGCGCTCCATGTCTTTCCACGCCAGGGCGAGCCAATGCATGGGGCGCATCATCTCTATGTCTTTGGCTTGCATCTGTTTCAATCCACGCGTGCACCGCTGGCTTTCACCACGGCTTCGTATTTAGAAAGTTCAGCGGCCATGAATTGGCCAAAGGCGGCAGGCGATGTCGGCACGGGTTCAGCCATTAAATTGGCAAAACGTGCCTTGGTTTCAGGCGCGTTTAAGGCTTGCACAAAAGCGTGGTTCAAGCGTTGCACCACGGCAGCTGGCGTGCCCGCTGGCGCGACCAAGCCCCACCAGGTGTCGACCGAAAAGTCTTTCAACACTTCAGACACTGCGGGGGTGTCGGGCAAGGCTGCACTGCGCGTCGGTGTGGTCACCGCGAGCGCCAAGAGCTTGCCGCTCTTGATGTTGGGCGCGGCAGTGGCCAAGTTGTCGAAGTTGAAATCCACCTGCCCAGCGAGTAAGGCGAGTTGTGCCGGGTTGCCGCCGTTGTAGGGAATGTGCACGGCAAAGATGCCTGCGCGTGATTTGAACAACTCACCCGCCAAATGACCGGCGCTGCCATTCCCCCCTGAGCCGTAGTTGAGCTTGGCGGGGTTGGCGCGTGCATAGCGCAGAAAGTCTGCCAAGGAGGTGATCTGCAAGCGCTTGGCGGTTTCAGCGTTCATGACCAACACGTTGGGGACACGCAGCATTTGTGTGATGGGTGCAAAGTCGGTGGCCGCGTGGTAGGGCATGCGGTTGTAGAGCCACGGGTTCACGGCATGCGTGGCGGTAGCCGCGATGCCAATCACGGAGCCATCGGGCGTGGCCTTCGCCACAGCATCAGCACCGATGTTGCCGCCAGCGCCCGGGCGGTTCTCGATGATCACCGTGCCTAAGCTGTCTTTCACACGTTCGGCTAAGGCACGCGCAGTCACATCAATCGGGCCACCGGCGGCATAGGGCACGATCAGGCGAATCGGTTTAGAAGGCGTTTGTGCGCACGCCAAGCCGGTGCAGACAAGACTGAGCAGGCCCAAAGCCAAGGCCTTGACGGAAGACTTAATCAATGCGTGCCCCTGAGCGTTTGATGATGGGGGCCCATTTGTTGGACTCGTCTTGGATCAGTTGTGTGAATTGCTCAGGCGTGCCACCCACGGGCTCCAGCCCTGCCGCTTTGAGGCGGTCCTTGACGGCAGGCTCTTGCAGCGCTGCATTGAGTGCACTGTTGATGCGATCGACCACGGCGCGCGGGGTTCCTGCGGGAACCAACACACCGTTCCACGCCAGGGCTTCAAACCCTTTGAGCTCGGGCAAGCCACTTTCGGCCACGGTCGGGACATCGGGCAGCAAGGCATAGCGATGCGCGCTGGTGACGGCTAGATATTTCAAGCGGCCTTGTTTGACTTGCGGCGCAACCGCCGTGGGGACCGACGCCATCAACTGCGTTTCCCCTGACAAGGTCGCCATCATCGCGGGAGGGCTGCCGTTGAAGGGGATATGCACTGCGTAGGTTTGCGTGACAGCTTTGATGTATTCCATCGTCAAGTGCGACGAGCTGCCATTTCCCACCGACGCGAAGTTGTATTTGCCAGGCGACGCCTTAAGCAAGGCGACCATGTCGCGCATGCTGTTGGCGGGGAATTGCGTGTTCGCTGCGATCACATTCGGTTGTGACGTGGTGACCATCACCGGCTGCAAATCACGCAGTGGCTGATAAGGCAACTTGGGGTACAGGTGCGGCCCAAATGACAGCGGCCCGTTGTAAGACATCAGCCAGGTGTAACCATCGGGTGCGGACTTGGCGACCTCATTCGTGCCCAAGGTGCCGCCCGCTTGGGGCTTGTTCTCAATGACAACGGCTTGCCCCAAGTTGTCCTTAAGGCGGTCTTGCATGGCACGTGCGATCACATCCAGCGACGACCCGGCAGGCGCCACGACCACCCAGCGAATGGGTTTGGTTGGGTAGGGCTGTGCGTGTGCAGCGAATGCAAAGAGCCATAGGAGCAGCAGCAGATGGCGTGACATGCAGGTCCTTTGCTTAAGCTTTGTCGGCAGCCGATGTGAACGAGTCGGCATAGAACTCATCTGTCGGCAAGCCAGCTTGCGTGTAGGCCGTACGCGCTGAGTCGACCACAATGGGCGCGCCACAGGCGTAGACCTGATGGCCGCTGAGGTCGGCATGGTCTTGCAACACAGCTGCGTGCACAAAGCCTGTGCGACCAGTCCATTGGTCCTCTGGCAAAGCGTCAGAGATCACGGGGATATACGTGAGGTTGG
>CANGML010000193.1 GCA_947454585.1 Comamonadaceae bacterium | reverse complement strand
TGCGACCCTGAGCAACGTGGTCTTGGCCGAGCGCCTCCACATCTCGCCGCCCACTTGCTTGCGCCGCGTCAAACGATTGACGGAGGGAGGCTGGATTGAGCGACAAATTGCCGTGCTCAATGCCGACAACCTGGGGGAGGCCTTGGGTCATGGTCTGAGCGCCTTGGTAGAAGTCACACTCGACGCGCAAGGCACCGAGCACCTGGATGCGTTTGAGCAACGCGCCGTGGCAGAGATCGCCGTGCAGCAATGTTGGCGGGTGTCACCCGGGCCAGACTTTGTGTTGGTGGTGCAAGCGGCGGACATGCCGGACTATCTAGCCCTCACGCAACGGTTGCTCACACAGGACGCGAATGTACGGAATGTGAAAGCGTTTTTTGCCACCAAGCGCGCGAAGTTCACCAGTACGTGGCCTGTGTTGCGTCAGCGTTAAAGGCCCAACACTGTCAACGTTTGTTGCACCGAAATAATTTGTAACGAGGGCAGCGGCGCAACCTCTAACAAATCGTTGTCGCCACTGAGCAGATAGTGCGCTTGTGCCTTGAGCGCTGTCTCGATGAATTTGTCATCGTCGCGATCGCGGCAATAAACTGCCGATTCACCGATGTCCACCCAATGCGCGGAAGCATTGAAATCGTGCAGCAAGCTTTCACGAAGTTCAAGGCTGATGTAGCGGTCAAATTTGGGGCGATAAAGCCGCGTGCGCAACTCATCAAACGTGGCTTGCGAAAACACCAATTGGTGATGTGCCAACGACGCCTGAACCAACCTTGCTGGCGCACCTGTCGATGAAAGCGCGGCGCTGATAAAGATGTTGGTGTCAACGACCAGCTTAAGACTCGTCACGCAACAAGTCTTCCAACAACGCTGGTGTCATGCCCTAACTCGATTCGTGCTTATTTTAGGGTTTTGACTTTTTCACAGGCCGCTGGTAGTTCGCAATGCTCACCTGCTTGCCACGCGCCACACTCAGCGCGCCCGCTTCAGTACTCTTGGTGATGGTCGAGCCACCGCCTACCGTGCCGCCAGCGCCAATCGTGACAGGCGCGACCAACACGCAGTTGCTGCCCACATGCACATCGGCTTCAATGATGGTGCGGTGTTTGTTGGCGCCATCGTAGTTGGCGGTGATGCTGCCCGCGCCGAAGTTGACGCGTTCGCCCACGGTGGCATCGCCCACGTAGGCCAAGTGGTTGGCTTTTGAACCCTTGGCCATCGTGGAGTTCTTCACTTCCACAAAGTTGCCAATGTGCACCTCGGCGGCCAGTTGTGCACCCGGGCGCAAACGGGCGAAGGGGCCAATCAGCGCGCCCTCACCCACGGTCACGCCCAGCTTTTCGCCGTCGATGTGGGTGAAAGGGTGAATCACGGCGCCCGCTTCAATCGTGCAGTTGGCGATCACGCAGTTCGCGCCAATCTTCACGCCTTGGCCCAAACGCACGCTGCCTTGGAAGATGCAGTTCACATCAATCTCCACATCCTGCGCGCAAGTCAATGTGCCGCGCACATCAAAGCGCGCGGGGTCGATGATCCGCACCCCGTCAATCATGAAGGCATGGGCTTGGCGCAGCTGATACGCACGCTCCAGTTCAGCCAATTGCGTGGGGCTGTTGACGCCCGCCACTTGCGTGGCATCGCTGATTTTGTGGGCCACCACCGGCACGCCATCGGCTTCGGCAAACTTGACCACATCGGTCAAATAAAACTCTTGCTGGGCGTTGTGGTTGTCTAGGCGCGCCAGCCAAGGCTTGAGCAGCTTGGCAGGCACGGCCATGATGCCGCTGTACACCTCTTGGATGGCACGTTGTTGGTCGTTGGCGTCTTTGTGTTCGACGATGGCATGCACGTGGCCGCTGGGGCTGCGCACGATGCGGCCATAGCCTGTGGGATCGGGAAAGTCGATGGTTAAGAGCGCCAGCTGTTTGCCATCACACAAGTCCAGCAGGGCTTGCAGGGTGTCGGCTTGGGTCAAGGGCACATCGCCCGATAGCACCACGACCACGCCGTCATCGGCCAAAAAGGGCACAGCTTGTTGCACCGCATGGCCCGTACCGAGCTGGGGCATTTGGCGGGCGAATTGCAATTTATCAGCGGGGTTGGCTGAGACCAAAGCGGGCTCCACCTGTTCAGCGCCGTGCCCCGTGATGACGATGGTGTGACGCGCCTTCAGCGTGCGGGCGGTGTCAATCACATGCTGCACCAAAGCCTTACCCGCGAGGCGATGCAAAACCTTAGGCATACTGCTCTTCATTCGGGTGCCTTTGCCGGCAGCCATGATCACCACATCGAACGCTGTCATGTCATTCATCCTTTTATTGCCAAGAATTATCCGCCATGCCTTGCTCTGGGTCGCTCTGCCTGTGCTCCTGGGCTTGAGTGGGTGCAGCACGATCAAAGTGGTCTACAACAACAGCGACGATTTGATCTATTGGTGGCTCGATGGCTATCTGGATTTACAAGACGGGCAAAAGCAATTCACCCGCGATGCGCTGAACGATTTGCAACGCTGGCACCGCCAACAACAATTGCCCGAATACGTGGCCTTGCTCAAACGCATGCAAGCCATGGCTCCCCAAGACATCACCGCCACACAAGTGTGCGCGGTGACCGAGGACATGAAAACCAGCTTTGTCACACTGCTGCGTTTTGTCGAGCCCGCCAAGGCCCAACTCGCGGCGCAACTCAAACCCGACCAACTGCTCGCCATGCGCAAAAAGTTTGACAAGACCAACAAAACTTGGCGCAGTGATTGGCTAGATCCCGATGCCGAAGGCCGTCTGCGTTACCGCACCAAACAAGCGCTCAATCGGCTGGAAGATTTTTATGGGCGCTTGGACAAACCCCAGCGCGAGGTGCTGCACACCTGGTTGAGCCAATCGGTGTTTGACCCTGCTGTCAGCTATGCCGAGCGTGAGCGCCGCCAAGCCGACACGATTCAAACCCTGCAACGCATCGGTCGGGATAACGTCAACCCAGCCCAGACGCAAGCGGCAGTTCGCGGGGTGGTCGAACGCAGTTTCAACTCCCCCAACGAGCGCTACCGCGCTTACAACCACGAGCTGTGGAACGAAAATTGTGAAGGTTTTGCCAAGCTGCACAACAGCACCACGCCAGCCCAGCGCCAGCGCATGCTGGAAGCCCTACGTGGCTATGAAGCAGATTTCAAACTCTTGATGACGCAAAAATAGCCACCAAAAAGTAGCCGTCACAGGGTTTAGCTCAAGGGCCACACCACGCCGTTGTCATTGAGTAGCGCATCAAGCGGCATGTCATGCGCCTCGGGCATCAAATCAGGCAAAAAGCCATGGGTAAAGCCCAGCCCCGCGGTGAAGGGCTTAGGCTGCAGGGTGGCCAAGGTTCGGTCATAAAAACCGCCACCGTAGCCCAAGCGAAAGCCACCAGGCCCATAACCCACACAAGGCACGAACAACAAGGTCGGCACCACCACTTCGGTATCTTTGGGTTTGGGGATGCCGTAGGCGTCTTCTTCCATCGGGCAGCCGGGGTACCACGCATGAAACGTCAGTGTTTTATGCGCTTTGTCGACCACGGGCAAACCAATGCGACGGCGCTGGGGTTGGTCGAGCAACTCACCATCTTCCTTCCAACGGTGCAACACGGGCAAGGGGTCAAACTCCCCTTTGATGGGCCAATAGGCGCCGATCACAAGGTCCGTACGACCCAGCACCCAAATGCGCATGACGCGTTGCAGCAGATCGGCCCGTTCCAGCCTATCGGGCAAATTCAAACGCTCTTCAATGAGCTGGCGGCGCAAGGTTTTTTTGTCCACAGATAATCAGTGTATGAAGTTGTCTGTCATTGTGTCATTTTTTACCAGCGTCTTGGTGACGCTGACCGCCCTCCAACCCTGCGCTGCCGCCACGCCCACGACCAATGCGCCAGCCGATGCCGTGATCACGGACATGGCCCAAGCGTTCAAGCGTGGCGACCGCAAACGCCTGAGCGCACTACTGCCCCAAGCCAAAGGCCACTTGCTTGAGCCCTGGGCGGCCTACTGGGAGTTGAGGTCGCGCTTGGACGAAGCCTCACACCAAGAAGTGCGTAACTTTTTTGC
>CANGML010000192.1 GCA_947454585.1 Comamonadaceae bacterium | reverse complement strand
CTCAGACCAAGTGGCAGATTTGAATGGCGAGCCACTGGGTAAGCCCGGCAACCATGAGCGCGCCGTGCTGCAACTGCAACGCATGCGCGGCCAAACCGTGGTATTTCAAACCGCAGTGTCGGTGGTTTGCCTTGACCGTCAGTTTGAGCAAACTGAACTCGCACAAATCAAGGTGCGTTTTCGCAACCTGAGCGATGCCGACATCGACGCTTACCTGCGCGCCGAAGAACCCTACGACTGCGCGGGCAGCGCCAAAAGCGAAGGGCTTGGTATTGCGCTTCTTGACGCCATTGACAACGATGACCCCACCGCCCTCATTGGCCTGCCCATGATCCGCACGGCGCGCTTGCTGCGCGAGGCTGGCATTGACTTACTCGGGGCGATCAAGCCATGACCACCCCAACACAAAAGGGCACGCTCTTTCTGGTGCCGACACCCCTCGACTTTGGCTGCGACACGCAAGCCCCCATCACCGATGTGCTGCCGCAAGAAACTTTGCGCGTGGCCGCCAGCGTGTCACATTGGATCACCGAGAACGCCAAAAGCACCCGTGCCTTTTTAAAGCGGGTGGATGCGCATGTTCCGCTGACCAAGACCATTCAAGACAACGCCATCACCGAGCTGCCCCGTGAGGTGCATAAGAAAGGCGACCATACGGGTGAGTTTGATGCCAAGCCGATGCTCAAAGCCGCTTTAGCGGGCCACGACATAGGTTTAGTCAGCGAAGCGGGCATGCCGGCGGTGGCCGACCCTGGTTCGTCCGTGGTTCGTGCGGCGCACGAGTTGGGCATTCGCGTGGTGCCTTTGGTTGGCCCTGTGTCGCTGCTATTGGCCATAGCTGCCAGTGGTTTGAACGGCCAAAATTTTGCTTTTGTGGGCTACTTGCCGCAAGACAGCGCAGCGCGCACACAGCGCATGCGCGAGCTAGAAAACCTAGCCGCCAAACATGGCCAAACGCAACTGTTCATCGAAACGCCCTACCGCAACCAGGCCCTGTGGGACGCCTTGGTCAATGGTCTGCAAGGCCACACCCGCCTGGCCCGCGCCAGCGGTTTGACCCTGGCCAGCATGCAAGTGCACTGCAAAACCGTGCAAGCTTGGCGCAGTGCTGGAAAGGCTCTTCTCTCGGGCGAGCCCACCGTCTTCTTGATAGGTCAATAAAGCTCAGCGAACAGCGGGCATGGTTTGCAGCGCGCGCACCGCGCCTTCGCCAATCGCCGCGCCAAAGCGCTTGGCCAAACGCTCGGCCACGTTGTCGTGACGGGTGTAGTCGATGATGTCTTCGGCTTTCACAATTTCACGCGCCACGTAGTCCAAATTGCCCAAGCCGTCTGCCAAGCCGAGGCCCACCGCTTGCTCGCCACTCCAGAACAAACCACTGAACAACTCTGGCGTTTCCTTCAAGCGTTTGCCTCGACCATCACGCACCACTTGAATAAATTGCTGGTGAATTTGGTCCAACAAGGTTTGAGCGTGCGCACGTTGGTTTTTGGTTTGGGGGCTGAACGGATCTAAGAAACCCTTGTTCACACCCGCCGTCATGAGGCGACGCTCAACGCCGAGTTTGTCCATCAAGCCCGTGAAGCCAAAACCATCCATCAACACGCCAATGCTGCCAACGATGCTGGCCTTGTCCACATAGATTTCATCCGCGGCCACGGCAATGTAGTAAGCCGCCGAAGCGCAGGACTCCTCCACCACGGCATACACAGGCTTTTTATGCTTTGCCTTCAACCGACGAATTTCATCGTTGATGATGCCCGCCTGCACAGGACTACCCCCAGGCGAGTTGATCTGCAAGACGATGGCTTGCGACCCCTCATCTTCAAACGCAGCCCGCAAGGCCGTCACCACCCATTCGGCACTGGCATCGGCGCCGTCCGCAATCTCACCTTTGATCGTCACGACAGCGGTGTGCGGCTGGCTAGGGGTACCGCCACCCATGCCCCCTTTGTGGGTGCCCGTCCAAAGCAAAGCGATGATCAACACCAGCCATGCGAATCGGAAAAAGATGCGCCAGCGGCGGCTAGAACGCTGCTCCGCCAAGTTTGCAAACGCCAGGCGTTCCAATGTGTCGCGTTCCCAACCTTTTTGATGGCTTGGGTTTTCAGGGTTCTCGTGATGTTCAGACATGGGGGTAGGTTTCCAAAAATTATTCTAAAAATTCAAAAGGCTTTAAGTTGTAAGCAGTATGCCAGTGCACCACGCCATTAACTTCTGACAGTTCAATCTTGACCAAGCCGCCGCGACAAGGGCCACCTGCGCACGCGCCGGTATCCGGCGCATATTCAGCCCCATGCGTCGCACACATCAACCAGCGGCCACTGGCATCAAAAAACTGGTCGGGTTGGTAGTCCATTTCCATCGCCACATGGGTACAGCGGTTCAGGTAGGCATGCGGCTGGCCTTCAAAGCGAATGGCAAAGGCCCGGCAAGTTTGCCCGGCGTACACCACATCAAACGGCACCGCACGGCTGGCCTCCAGCAAGTCAGCGCTGTTGCACAAAGGCATGAGGCGTGAATCAGGCATGGACCAACAACCAGTCGTGCAACGCCTCCACAGAGTGCGCCACAAAAAGCGGGTTCAATGCTTCAAACTGACCATGGTCATGTGCGCCGTAACTCACCCCCACACTGGCACAACCGGCATTGATCGCCATTTGCAAATCGTGCGTGGTGTCACCAATCATGAGGGTGCGCTCGGGCTCGACGCCAAACTCGCGCATCAACTCCTGCAACATGCGTGGGTGTGGTTTACCCTCGGTTTCGTCTGCGGTGCGTGAGCCATCGAACAGGCCTTTCAAATCGGCAGTGTGCAGGGCATCGTCCAAACCACGACGGCTTTTGCCGGTGGCCACTGCCAACCAGTGATGGCGTTCGCGCAAGGCCGCCAACAAAGGCAGTACGCCTTCAAACAGGGCGATATCGTTGGCGTGTTTCATGTAATGAAAGCGGTAGCGCTGGCCCAGTAAGTCGTACTTTTCTTGGGGCACATCAGGCGCGGCATGCGCCAGCGCGGGCATGAGGGCCATGCCAATCACATAAGACGCGGCCTCTTTTGTCGGCCTGACGCCCCCCACCTCCACCACCGCTTCTTGAATGCAACGGGTGATGATTTGCGTGGAGTCAAACAGCGTGCCGTCCCAATCGAAGGCAATCAAATCAAACTGGCGTGGGCGCATGCTCATACGTCAAGATGGGGTTGGATGATGGGCGGCTGTACGCCGTTGACAAAGTTTTGCAATTCTGGTGGTAGCGGGGCTTGCAGACTGACCGGGCGGTGGCTTTGCGGATGTTGAAATTTGAGCTGCCACGCATGCAAAAACATGCGCTTGAGACCCATTTTTTGCAATAACTTGTTGTGTTCAAAGTCGCCATATTTGTCGTCGCCCGCAATCGGGTGGCCTTGGCTGGCCAAGTGCACGCGAATTTGATGGGTACGTCCGGTTTTGATGGTCACTTCCAACAACGTGTAAGGACCCACGGTGCGCGCCACACGCACCAAGGTGATGGAGCGCATGCCATTAGGATCGTCCTTGTCCACCACTTTGACGCGACGTTCGCCCTCGCCCACCCCGTTCGGAATGGTGAATTTCATCAAGGGCGAATCAATCACTTTTTTGTTCGAGGGCCACAAACCCAGCACCAAGGCCAAATACGTCTTGCCCGTTTCGCGGTCACGAAACTGGTCTTGCAGGTGTTTGAGCGCGCTGCGTTTTTTAGCCACCAGCAGCACGCCCGAGGTTTCTCGGTCTAAGCGGTGCACCAACTCGAGATTGGCCAAGGCGGGGCGGGCGCGTCGCAGTTGCTCAATGACACCAAAGCTCACGCCGCTGCCGCCATGCACGGCCACACCCGCAGGTTTGTCGATGGCTAGCATGGCCTCATCTTCCATCAGCACTGGGAATTCACGCGCGGGCGCGGGCGCATCTGCCTTGGCCTGCACTTGGGCGGAGATGCGAACGGGCGGCAAGCGCACCAAATCGCCCGCTTCCACCCGCTGTTCAGCTGAAGCGCGCCCCTTGTTCACCCGCACTTCACCGGAGCGAATGATGCGATAGACATGGGTTTTAGGGACGCCCTTGAG
>CANGML010000191.1 GCA_947454585.1 Comamonadaceae bacterium | reverse complement strand
GAACTCGCGCAGCTTGACGCCAGAACCGACCAACTGCTTCAAGGCCGCTGGGTTACGCGCATCGTACTTGGCTTGCATGTCGATGTGTGCTTGCGCTGAAGCGGCTTCGATGATGGCTTTGTACTCAGGCGTCAACGCGTTGAAGGCTTTGTCGTTGATGAAGAAGTCCAGCTGTGGGCCACCTTCCCAGAAGCCTGGGTAGTAGTAGAAAGGCGCAACCTTGCTGAAGCCCAACTTCAAGTCGTCATAAGGGCCAATCCACTCGGCAGAGTCGATGGTGCCTTTTTCCAGGGCTGGGTAAATGTCGCCACCAGGGATGTTTTGTGGCACCACGCCCAAACGCTCGAGCACTTTGCCGCCGAACCCACCGATACGGAACTTCAAACCTTTGAGGTCAGCCACCGATTTGATTTCTTTGCGGAACCAGCCACCCATTTGGGCGCCTGTGTTGCCGCCTGGGAAGTTGACGATGTTGTACTTGGCGTAGAACTCGCGCATCAACTTCATGCCGTTGCCTTCGTACATCCACGCTGTCATTTGACGGCTGTTCAAGCCGAAAGGAATGGCACAACCCAAAGCAAAGGTCTCGTCCTTACCGAAGAAGTAGTAAGGCGCGGTGTGGGCCATTTCGATGGAGCCCTGTTGCACGCCGTCAACGACGCCGAATGCCGGCATGATTTCGCCAGCAGCGTGGACCGAAATTTCGAACTTACCACCCGACATGGCTTTGACAGCCTTGGCAAAGGTGTCGGCTGCGCCGTGGATGGTGTCGAGCGACTTAGGAAAGCTCGAAGCCAAGCGCCAGCGAATGTTGGCTTGTTGTGCGTGCACTGCGGGGGCTGCACCAGCAGCCAAAATACCTGCAATACCTGCGTTTTTAATGACGGAACGACGGTCCATGAAAGACTCCCTTGAGTTGTTAGAACAAATCGCCTCAGATGCACATTTGTGACATGCAAGTGTTGACGATCAAGCATTGTATGCAGTTGCTTTGCACAAACCGCACACGGGTTTTCCCCCGAGGCAGGGCTTCTTAAAAAAACTTCAGAGCCCTTGAAATTACTTCAAGGTTTATTCGTGCAAAAACCTTGCGAAACGTCGGGTGATCGAGGCTTGAATGCCAGCACCATCCAGCCCCAACTCAGCCAGCAGTTTGACAGGATCGCCATGCTCGGTGAACACATCGCCGACGCCCAACACCAACACGGGCTTGGCTTGCTCCACGTCTTGCAGGGCTTCCAACACGGCAGAGCCAGCACCGCCCATCACAGCCCCCTCTTCCACCGTGACCAAGGCATCGTGTGACGCAGCAATTTGTGACAGCAACGCCGTGTCCAAGGGCTTGGCCCAACGCATGTTCACCACCGTCGCATTCAGCGCTTCCCCAGCCTGCAACGCGGGATACAACATCGTGCCGAACGCCAAGATAGCGATGCGCTTGCCCGTGCGTCGCACCTCACCTTTGCCAAACGGCAAGGCCTGCAAACCTGGCTGTACCGGCACCCCCACCCCCGCACCGCGGGGGTAGCGCACTGCCACGCAATGGTCCTGTTGGTAAGCCGTGGTCAACAACTGGCGGCACTCGTTTTCGTCGGCGGGACACGCCACGCTGACGTTGGGAATGCAGCGCAGGAACGCAATGTCATACAAGCCTGCATGGGTGGCGCCATCGGCACCCACGATGCCCGCACGATCCAGCGCCAGCACCATGGGCAGCTTTTGCAAAGCCACATCGTGAATCACTTGGTCGTAGGCACGCTGCAAAAAGGTGGAGTAAATCGCCACCACGGGCTTCACGCCCTCACAGGCCAAACCGGCCGCAAACGTCAATGCGTGTTGCTCAGCAATACCGACATCGTGGTAGCGCTCAGGAAACCGTTTGTGAAACTCCACCATGCCCGAACCCTCGCGCATCGCGGGCGTGATGCCCACGAGCAAAGGGTCGTGCGCAGCCATGTCGCACAGCCAATCGCCAAACACCTGGGTGAAGGTGGTTTTAGGAGGCGATGACGCAGGCACCAAGCCTACCGCGGGGTCAAACTTGCCCGGCCCGTGGTAAGCCACAGGGTCGGCTTCGGCCAGCTCGTAGCCTTGGCCTTTTTTGGTCACCACATGTAAAAACTGAGGGCCTTCTAAGTGCTTGAGATTTTCTAGGGTGGGGATGAGCGACTCCAGGTCATGGCCGTCAATCGGGCCGATGTAGTTGAAGCCGAATTTTTCAAATAAGGTGGCGGGTACCACCATGCCTTTGGCGTGTTCTTCAAAACGCTTGGCCAGCTCAAACAAGGGCGGCGCACCTTTGAGCACCTGTTTGCCGACCTCTTTGGCGGCTGAATAAAACTTGCCACTCATCAGCTGCGCCAAGTAGCGGTTGAGCGCGCCCACTGGCGGGCTGATTGACATGTCGTTGTCGTTCAAGATGACCAACAATTTGGCGGTGGAGACGCCGCCATTGTTCAGGGCTTCAAAGGCCATGCCAGCCGTCATCGCGCCGTCCCCGATCACGGCAACGGCATGGCGCTGCTCGCCTTTTTGCTGGGCCGCAATCGCCATGCCTAGCGCCGCTGAAATGCTGGTGGAAGAGTGGGCTGTGCCAAAAGCGTCGTAGGCACTTTCATCACGGCGCGGGAAACCGCTCAAGCCGTGACGCTGACGCAGCGTACCCATTTGGTCGCGGCGGCCCGTCAAAATTTTGTGCGGGTAGGTTTGGTGCCCCACGTCCCACACGATGCGGTCGTGCGGGGTGTTGAACACGTAGTGCAAGGCCACCGTCAATTCCACCGTCCCGAGGTTGGAGCTGAGGTGCCCCCCCGTTTTCGCCACGCTTTGCAGCAGGAACGAACGCAGCTCGTCGGCCAAGGCTGGCAGTTGCTGACGCGGCACAGCGCGCAAATCAGCGGGTGAATGGATGGTTTGCAGCAATTGAGGCATGTTGTTTCACGTATTCCTGTTCACCACACGCTCGGCCAAGGCAGCCAGCGTGTGGGTGTGCGTCAAGCCTGTGCTGTGTAAGGCTTGCAGAGCCTCTTGGAACAAGGACTTCGCATAAGACTTCGCCTCAGGCAAACCCAACAGCGACACATAGGTGGGCTTGTCGTTTGCGGCGTCTTTGCCGGCGGTTTTACCCAGCGTGGCAGAGTCGGCAACGACATCCAAAATATCGTCCACCACTTGAAACGCCAAACCCAAGGCTTGGCCGTAGCGCTGCAAGCCCTGCAAGGCCGTTTGCGTGGTTTCTCCGCAAGCCGCCCCCATCATCACGCTGCCTTCCAACAAGGCCCCCGTTTTGAGGCGGTGCATCTGGCGCAGTTGGTCTTCTGTCAACGCCACGCCCACACTCGCCAAATCAATCGCTTGCCCCCCCGCCATGCCTGCATGCCCCGCTGAGGTCGCCAGTAAACGGCACAAACGCGCTTGCACGTTGTCGGGAATCGCAGAGGCATCAGGCGTGAGGATCTCAAACGCCAAGGCTTGAAGCGCGTCCCCTGCCAACAAGGCCTGAGCTTCGCCAAACTTCACATGCACGGTCGGCTTGCCTCGACGCAACACATCGTTGTCCATGCAGGGCATGTCATCGTGCACCAGCGAATAGGCGTGGATCAGCTCAACGGCACACGCCGCGCGCAACGCCGCCTCATCCAGTGCAGCATCCTTGACGCCATGCGCAATCGCCTCACGCGCTGCCAACACCAGCAAAGGCCGCAGTCGTTTGCCGCCATCCAAGACAGCGTAGCGCATGGCCTCGCCTAAGCCGGCCGGGGCTTGCGGGCTGATCCAGCGCGACAACGCGTCTTCGACGATGGCCAAGCCATGGTGACTCCATTGGTCCAACTCCTGAGGGGTCATGGGTTTGCTCATGTCGGTGTCCAGGCCTTCAAGGTCCCGTTGTCTAATACTTTGATCTGTTGCTCCACTGAGTCCAACTGCGCGCGACAGTAAGCCAAAAGTTCGGCGCCTCGCTGGTAGCCTGCCAGCAAATCGGCCAAAGGCAATTGGCCTGATTCCATCTGTTGCACCAAGGCCTCTAGCTCTTTCAAAGCCGCCTCATAGCTCGCGGGCGTCGTCTCGGCGTCACTTGGGGTGTTTTTAG
>CANGML010000190.1 GCA_947454585.1 Comamonadaceae bacterium | reverse complement strand
GCGCCCAGCGCGAGTTGTGCATGGGCCAAACTGTTTTCACTCAGTATGACCAGGGGCCGTTCTGCGTTCAACCCGCGGTCTAACAGGGCTTGGCCAATAGAACGGGCGGCATGCAGCGCTTGTGCAAAGCTGACGCGTCGCCAATCACCGCCCAAGGCGGGATCACGCTGTGCAAACAAGGTTTGATCTGGGGTTTTGTCTGCCCAATAAATCAAGCGTTCTGTCATGTTGCTGGCAAATGGCTGGAGATCCTGATCTGCCATGACATAGGTGTTGCCATTCTCGGCGTGGATGCGCGCTTGTTGGACACCGAAGTGGAATGGACGAAATACGGGGGAGGCGCAATCTTGGCTCATACGGATTTAGGCTTTGACCTTCGGACCCGTACCGTCCAAAAAGGCCTTGACGCGTGCCTTCGCCTCTGGCGTGGATTGGGCAATGCCTGCGATCAAAGACTCGGTGAAAAAGCCGTGATCGGCAGCTTGCTCTGCAATGCGCGGCAATCCATTGAGCAAAGCATAGTTGGTCATGGGCGCATTCTGTGCAATGCGCTCGGCCAGTTCGATGGCTTTGTCCAGCGCTTGACCCTTGGGAACATGGTATTGGGCCATGCCAATGCTCACCCCCTCAGCGGCCTTGTAAACGCGCCCAGTGAGCATCATGTCAAGCATTCGGTGTGCGCCAATCAATTTGGGGATTCGAACCGATCCGCCGCCGCCTACAAAGATTCCTCTGCTGCCTTCGGGCAGCGCAAAAAATGTGGAATCGTCAGCCACCCTGATATGGCAAGCCGTTGCAAGCTCAAGCCCGCCGCCAACCACAGCACCATGCAAAGCCGCAACAATCGGCCTCGTGCCTTGCTCAATATCTCTGAGCACGTAATACCAAGACCGAGAGTGATGCAAACCTTCGGCGGCATCACGTTCCTTCAGTTCGCTTAAGTCCAAACCTGCACAGAAATGCTCTCCTTCACCGCACAACACGACGGCACGAATGTGGTCGGGCATGTCACGAAAGCGCTGGCCAATGGCGCTCATCAGTCCGTCATTGATCGCGTTGCGTTTGTGGGGGCGGCATATGCGCACGATGGCGATGGCGTCGCGGTACTCAACCACGACCTCGTTTAAATGGGCGGAGGCATGCTCTGGGTTTGTCATGATGGGTGAGCTCAGGTGTCTGCTTTGAAGTTCAACGCAGTGACCAAGCGACGCCCCATTTCTGAATCGGCCGCCAATCGGCGGGTATGTTCGGCAACGGTGCTGGCTTCAATATGCGCGCCCAATGGCGTCACAAAATCTCGGATGTCTTGCTGCGCCATGGCTGAACGCAAGGCGGCGTTGAGGCTCTCACGAACCGCATCTGGGGTGCCAGCTGGGGCAAAGAAGCCAAACCACTCGCGAATCAGCAGTTCGCCAAAACCCAACTCACGGAAAGTGGGAACCTCAGGCACATGGGGTGAGCGTTCTGGCCCACTTGTCGCCAAGATCCGAACCTTGCCGGATTTGTGGTGTTGGAGGAGGTCGCCGAGGGGCGATGACATGCCTGCCACCTGACCTCCCAGCACCTGAGGAATGGCGGGCCCAGAGCCGGCAAATGGCACATTGGTGATGGAGAAGCCTGCGAGCATGGCAAAGCGGCCCGCCAGGAGGTGGGGCATGGAGCCTGAACCTGGGTTGGCAATGCTTGCTTTTCCAGGGTTGGCCTTGGCCCAGTCGATGAATTCTTTCAAGTTACGGACTGAATCAGGCACAGCGGGACCCACCACGAAAGCATGGTCCGTGGAGTGGCCCAAACCTAAGGGGGTAGCGTCCGAAGGCGCGTAGTTCAATTTGGAATACGAGTGGGGAAAAATCGTGAACATCGATGCCGGTGTGTAGAGGATCGTGGTGCCGTCTGCTGGTGCGCCCTTGAGTGTCACCACGCCTACCTGTCCACCACCGCCGGGCTTGTTGTCAACGATCGCGGTGTTGGCATAGGTGCCACGCAGTTTGTCTGCCACGCGTCGTGCGAATGCATCCGTTGTACCGCCAGGAGGAAAGCCCACAATGATGCGCAACATCTCGACGCGCGATTGGGCAAAAGCCGGCAGACTTTCGAGGCCCATGAGCCCTCCAGCGACGATACCTTGAATGACTTTGCGGCGAGTGGTCATGAATCTTGTCTCCTACTTGTAAAAGGTCATGAATGGGTGATTAACCAGCGTTTATAGATTCAGTTTGACGCGTCGTCACTAGTGGTTTTCCATCGACGCCAACTTCAGAGGTGAAACTGCACGCTGGCTCGAACGGTGCGAGGTGCCCCAGGGTACAGAAAATACTGCGCATATTGCCTTGGGGATTCGCGCCAATAGCGCTTGTTGGCAAGGTTGTTGATGGCCAATGTCCAAGTGGATGCCATGCCGTTGTGCTGGGTGTCGTAGTCGGTGGTGGCGTCTAGCGTTGTCCAGGCGGGGAGCACGATGTCCCCGTTTTCTGTGACGTGACGCTTGCCTTCTTGCGAAACGCGCAAGCCTGATCGCAGGCCTGCCATGTTGGCAAAGTTGTACTCAGCCATGCCACGCAAGATGTAACTGGGGACGTTGATCGGACGCTGGCCATTCAGGTTACTTTGCAAGGTGGCATTTTCACGTTGGGCATCCAGCCACATGGCACTGCCACCCAAGCGCCATGGGGTCATGGATGTTTGGGCACCGAGCTCCACGCCTCGGTGGTGGTTTTGGCCATCGATTTGTCGTGTGCAGCTTCCCGTCATCAGGTTGTTACAACTCCCCGCATCGGTGGTGGCAGGGCGCGTGATGTCAAACCAAGTGGCTTGCCAGGTGTGGCGGCCGGCTTGGCTTTTGATGCCCAGTTCTCGCTGGGTGCTGCGCAGCGCTGGCAGTGGCTGTGCCGCATTTGCGTAGGTGCTTGTGTTGGGCACAACCTCAGCCTCTAGTCCTTGGCCGTAGCTGACGTACACCCAGTGATGGGGGCTGAGTTGTTGGCTCAACGCAAGCCAAGGTGTGCGCATACCGCGTGTGTCTGTCACGGCTTGACTGCCATCGGTCTTGCTGCTTTGTCGGTTGAGTTGTGTGTGGCGCAGCCCGAGCCAAGCGTGGGTGTTTTCAGTGAATCGGATACGGTCATTCAGGGCAATTTCCGTGTTGTAGTCGCTGCTGTGGCTTTGCAGGTAAGTGTTGTTGATCGGTGTTGCCGTGAAGCCGCCGTTGATGTTGGTCACACCGAGCAAGTTGTCGGTGTAGGTGTAGGGCATTTGGATGAGTTGCCGCTGGCGCATCAAACTTAAGCTCATGCCGTGCTCTACACCGCCTATCTGCATCTGTCCTCGCAAGTCGGTTTGGATAACTTCGCTGTTGCGGTGCTCGTTGTCGCTGCGGTAGTCGTGGATTTGGAAATCGCCATTGGCACAGAACCTGTCGGTGGGCGCGCTGGGACAGCCCGAGGCATAGGTCAAACGGTCATCAGCGCGAAGGCGTTGGATACCGTATTGCGTGTGCCACGACCATCCGTTGTTCAGCAGGTGCGTGAGGCCGATGCTGCCCGTGAGTCCGTCAAACACGCCAGGTTGGGAGGTGGCTTGCCGCGTGATGTTGCGCGTGCCGTCCACTGGCGCAGGCAGCGCACGTGTGCCGGCGCCCAACAGGCTGTAAAAGTTGACGCCCATTTGTTGGTGGTGGCTTTGTTCAAACTCCCATTCCAAACGGGTGCGGCTGTTGATGCGCCAATCCATGGCGAGGGCCACCAAGTCGCGCTGCCCTTGGGTGTCGCGGATGTAGGGGTTGAGGTCCTCGTGCGCCACATTCAAGCGATAGCCCAACTCGGCCTCTTGGCCAAAGCGCCCCCCCAGATCAGCCGCCACCCGGCGGTTGTCGCCAGTCCCGTAGCTCACGGTGAGATCACGCATCAAGCTGTCGGGATCGCTAGGTGCCCGCTTGACCACATAGTTGACCAAGCCACCCGGCGCACTGGTGCCCGATTGAATTCCACTGGTGCCTTTGAGAATGTCGATGCGCTGTTTGTTGTCCATCGGAATGATGGTTTCCGCGGAGATGGGCAGACCCTCGCGGCGGAAGTTGTAGCGGTTGTCCAGCGCATAG
>CANGML010000189.1 GCA_947454585.1 Comamonadaceae bacterium | reverse complement strand
TAGCTGGACAAACCGTAGGCAATGTCGTTGGCTTGGCGGATGGCATCCGCCTCATCGGTGAATGGAATCAAGCAGGCCACAGGGCCAAAAATTTCTTCTTGGGCAATGCGCATGCGGTTGTCCACATCGGCAAACACAGTGGGGCTGACAAAGTTACCTTTTCGCAAATGCGCAGGCAAGTCTGGGGCATCGACACCGCCACACAACAAAGAGGCCCCTTCTTGGCTACCCAATGCAATGTAGCTGCGCACCTTGGCCAAATGCGCCTGGCTGATCATGGGGCCGATGGTGGTTTTCTCATCCAAGGGGTCGCCCACCACAATGCGTTTGGCGCGCTCAGCAAACTTCGCCGCGAAATCGGCGTAGATGCTTTTTTGCACCAAGATACGGCTGCCCGCCGTGCAACGCTCGCCGTTGTTGCTGAAGATCATGAACACCGCGGCATCCAAGGCGCGGTCTAAATCAGCGTCTTCGAAAATCACAAACGGCGATTTACCCCCCAGCTCCATGCTGAACTTCTTCAAGCCCGCCGCTTGCACAATGCGGTTGCCCGTGACCGTTGAGCCTGTGAATGAAATCGCCCGCACCTCTGGGTGCGTACACAAAGGCTCGCCCGCTTCTTTGCCGTACCCATGCACGATGTTCAGCACGCCCGCAGGCACGCCCGCTTCTAGCGCCAGCTCACCCAAGCGCGCCGCCGTCAACGGTGAGAGCTCACTCATTTTCAAGACGGCCGTGTTGCCAAAAGCCAAGCATGGCGCGACCTTCCAGGTGGAGGTCATGAACGGCACGTTCCAAGGCGAGATCAAGGCACACACCCCCACAGGGTGGAACAAGGTGTAGTTCAAATGGGTGGGCGTGGGGTAGGTGTGGCCATCCACACGCGTGCACATTTCGGCGAAGTAGGAGAAGTTATCGGCCGAGCGTGGCACCAACTGTTTGCCGGTTTGGCTGATGGCTTGCCCCGTGTCCTGGGTTTCGGTTTGTGCGATCTCAGGCACATGCTTGGTGATCAACTCGCCCAAGCTGCGCATGATCTTGGCGCGCTCCGTGGCGGGGCGGCCTGCCCACGCGGGAAAGGCGTCTTTGGCCGCTTGCACCGCCGCATTCACTTCTGTGGCGGTGCCACTGGCCACTTCGGCCAAGACATCTTGGGTGGCGGGGTTGACCGTTTCAAAGTAGTCGCTGCCAGCCACTGATTTACCGTTGATCAAATGCTCGATGCGCATGGTCTCTCCTGATTCAAATTTTTAAAAATCTTAACGGCCAAAAGTGGCATCACCCACGAGGGTGTTGACCAGTCGGCCAATGCCCTCAATTTCGGTGACGACTTCATCGCCGACATTCACATTGACGATGCCATCGGGCGTTCCCGTCAAGATCACATCGCCCGGCTGGAGGGTCATGAAACCACTCAGGTATTCAATCAACTCTGGAATGTCAGAAATCAAGTCACGGGTGTTGCCCTGCTGCGTCACCACACCATTGACCCAAGTTCTCAAGTCCAGGGCATGCGGATTGGGCACATCAGCGGCGTCCACCAACCAAGGGCCGAGCACCGTCCCGCCATCGCGGTTTTTCACACGCAAGTTGGGGCGGTAGTAATTTTCGAGGTAGTCACGAATCGCATAGTCGTTGGCAACGGTGTAGCCCGCCACATAGGCCATCGCGTCTTGGCGTTTGACGTGCTTGGCAGTGCGTCCGATCACCACCGCCAGTTCGCATTCGTAATGCATGAAAGCCACGCCCTCTGGGCGACGGGTTTGCGCACGATGCCCCACCAAAGAGCTACGCCCTTTGAGAAAGGCCAAGGGTTCGTCTTTGGTCGTCACCGTTAACTCTTTGGAGAGCTCTTTCACATGGTCGGCATAGTTCAAGCCCAAAGCGATGATGCTGCCCACGTCAAAGGGCGGCAACCACACCACCGCGTCTTCGGCCAGCACGCGGCCATCCGCCAACTTCACACCATCGGCATGCGCAACGGCGTCATGAATGGCGCCACCGTATGCCACTTTTGCGCGTTTCATACCCAGGCCTCCGAGATCAAGGTGTTTTCTAAAGTCCCCACACCATCGATCGTGATGGTCACGCGTTGCCCCGCCTGCGCCAGTGGCGCATGGGCTGACACGCCAATACTGAGGATGTCACCCGGATGCAACGTCATGAACTCGGTGACGTCCACCAACAACTCGGCCACCGATCGAATGCGCCCGCCCGTCTCGGTGTGGTGCACCACCACGCCATCCACCGCAACCGTCATCGCCAGTGCATCAGGATTCGCCACGGCGTCGCGCGGCACAAATGCGCCCATGGGGCAAGAGCCATCTCGACACTTGAAACGCATCGAGGGTCGGTAAAAGGACGCATGCGGCACGCTGATGTCGTTCATCACCACATAGCCAGCCACATGCGCCATGGCATCCCCCCTGCTGACGTTGCAGGCAGTGCGTCCGATGACCAGCCCCAGCGTTGCACCCATTTCGAGTTGATCGGCATCCGAGGGAACCACCACAGCGTCACCACTGTGCGCCCAGGTGTTGCGGGGTTTGATATACAAGATGGGCGACTTGGGCGGCGCTTTGTAAGGGGCAGCGTTGACTTGGTCACCCAAAGCCGCCAAGGCTTCGCGATGGTTCAACAAGGTGCCGTAGACAGAGGCGCCGATAGGCGGCTGAAAATTTTTCGACATGGTCAACTTTTAGAACCCAGCATTTCGTTAATATATGCGTAATTTAAACACTCACTTGTGAGTAAGTCAACGAATTTTGAATCTATGAAAAGTCCGCTTAGGCACAAAAACTTGCCTCACTTGCTCCTTCAATCACGGGAAGCCTTGATGGGTCGTTTTCGTCCTGTGCTGAACCAGCACGGACTGACCGAACAGCAGTGGCGAATTCTCCGCGTGCTGCTGGATGAAGATGGCTTGGAACCTCGACAACTGAGCGAGCGATGCCTGATTTCTAGCCCCAGCATGGCTGGCGTACTCATGCGCATGGAAGAGGCTGGCTTGATCAAACGAACGCGTATGGCGCATGATCAGCGACGGGTCACAGTGACCGTCACTCCTGCCACTAAAAGGCTGGGCAAACGCATTGCGCCGATGATCGAGCGTGAATACCAAGCCCTTGAAAAACGCGTGGGCGTCAAGCAGTTGCAGCAGGTGTATGACACCCTCGACGCCCTACAAAAAAATCTCGGCGACCTCCATCCCTCGGCGATGGACTAGCACCCCGCTTGCACTGACCAGACCCAGGAGACACCTCATATGCAGTTTCACCACCGCGGTTACGTTTCAGACAACCCCAGAATCAAAGCGGCAGCTGGCCACGGCATCCATCGCCCTGCCGAAATCCCTGAACTGATGGATGTGCTCATCGTGGGCACAGGCCCTGCCGCCGTCACGGTGGCCGCACAACTCTCACACTTCCCCAGCATCAATGTGCGGATCATTGAAAAACGCGAAGGTCGCTTGACGCAAGGACAGGCGGATGGCATTCAAGCGCGTTCGGTCGAAACCTTCCAAGCCTTTGGCTTTGCCAACGCCATCGTGGATGAGGCCTACCGCAACGTCGAGATGTGCTTTTGGAAACCCGATGACAACCATCCCGAGAACATTGTGCGGGTCTCGCGCGTGCCTGATGATGCCCATGGCGTGAGCGAGTTTCCGCATATCTATGTGAACCAATCTCGCGTCTTAGATTACTTCTTAGGCCATGCCGCGAACGCACCCGGGAGGGTCGTGCCGGACTACGGCATTGAGTTTGTTGACTTAGAGATAGATGACCACCAGCCCTACCCCGTGGCGGTGCGCATCAGGTATGTCGCAGGCCCACGCCTAGGTGAAGTGCGCACGGTGCGCACCAAATACTTGGTCGGTGGTGATGGCGCGCGCAGCAACGTGCGCGCAGCGCTGGGCCACAAGCTAGAGGGGGATGCCGCGTTGCATGCGTGGGGCGTGATCGATGTGCTGTGCAACACGGACTTCCCTGACTTTCAAGTCAAGTGCTCTATCCAATCGCACAGCGCAGGCAATATCTTGTTGATTCCACGCGAAGGCGGCTATCTTTCAAGGCTGTATGTCGATCTGGGTAACCAAGATGAACACGATGCCGGCGAGATCCGCAAGACCAGCCTGGAC
>CANGML010000188.1 GCA_947454585.1 Comamonadaceae bacterium | reverse complement strand
GCGAGCAATCCAATCGGCCTTTTCGCGCAAGGCGGATTCCACCTCACCCAAGGTGACCCAGCGCGGCGCGCTCACCTCCAAGCCATCTGGGCCGACTGCCATGCCGATGGTGCGTCTCTTGGCGCGGCGAAAGGCATAGGCCACATCGGTGCTGCCAAGTTGGATGCGCCGAGTGGCGCGGGGATGGGTGTACACCGCCTTGGGTAACACCTGCCCCAAAGGTTCGGGCAAGGGGTGCGGGCCCTGCAACACGGGGGGCTTGGGGCGAGTCGGCGCGGATGGGGGCGCTTCCTCAAACAAATCGAGCACGAGTTGCAAGAAGCGGCCCATGCGTGTGGACTTAGGCTTTGGGGGCGTAGGCCTCGGGATCCAGGCGCTGCATTTCGGCCTCGATCCAGGTTTCCACCTCGCGCATCAGCTCATCGGCATCGCGGCCCACGCTGGGGATGGGTTGCCCAATGGAGACCTCCACCACGCCGGGGCGTTTGATGAACGCCTTGCGGGGCCAACATTTGGCCGAGGTGACAGCCACAGGGATAACCGGCGCGCCCGTGGCGATGGCCAAGCGTGTGCCGCCGCTTTTGTAGCTGCCGCGTTCGCCACGCGGAATTCGCGTGCCTTCTGGAAACATGATGACCCACACCCCTTTGGCGAGCAACGCTTGGCCTTGTTCAACCACTTTGGCAAAAGCTTTGGCGCGCTGGCTGCGGTCGATGTGAATCATGTCCAAGCTGCCAATCGACCAGCCAAAGAACGGCACATACAGCAGCTCTTTTTTGAACACATAGGCCAAGGGGTGGGGCATGATGGCGGGCATCAAGAATGTTTCGTAGGTGGACTGATGCTTGACCAACAAAATGGCGGGGCTGGTTTCACCGACGGGCAAATTGTCTTGTCCGTGCACTTGGTAGCGAATCCCCATGATGACGCGGGCGGCATCCACACTGAGTCTGAGCCACCCTTGCGCAATCGCGTAGCGTGTGTCGCCCTTGGCCCCGAACAGCCGTCCCAACACGATAAGCAAGGTGTAGGGGATGATGGTCACAAACATGAGCGCCATATGCAGCGTCGAGCGAAGAACAGCCATCATGCGACAGTGCCAGCTTTGAGCGTTTTAGCAACCGCCTCGGACTGCTCCATCAGCCAATCTGCAAACGCAGCCAGATCGGCATGTGCCACCGTGCCGGGTGGGAAATCAGCGGGCAGCGATTGGCCTTTGAGTTTTTCGCCTTTGCCGGTATGGACCAAGTGCGTGGTGCAGCCCACAGCGGCACCGGCTTGTACATCACGCAAGGAATCGCCGACGGTGTGAACCCCTTGCAAGTCCATGCCGTAGCGTTCGCCGATTTGTTCGAAGAGCCCTGGCAAAGGCTTGCGGCAATTGCAGGTTTCCTCAGGGCTGTGGGGACAATAAAACACGGCATCAATGCGCCCCCCCGCAGCGGCTAACAGCTTGTGCATCTTGGCGTGCATGGCGTTGAGCGCGGCCACATCAAACAAACCTCGGCCCAAGCCCGATTGGTTAGAGGCCACCACCACATGCCACCCGGCATGGTTCAAACGCGCAATGGCTTCGAGCGCGCCGGGCAAAGGCAGCCACTCATCGGCGGACTTGACGTAGTCGTCGCTGTCTTGGTTGATGGTGCCGTCGCGGTCGAGGATGACGAGTTTGGTTTGCATGGCGAGGCTTTGGCTTTAAGACGCGAGGGCTGACAAATCGGCCACGCGGTTCATGGCCAAGTGCAAGGACTTGAGCAGGCCTTGGCGGTTGAGGCGCAAGTCCATCTCTTCGGCGTTGACCATCACATCGTCAAAAAATGCATCCACCGGCGAGCGCAAGGCGGCGAGGGTTTGCAGCGAAGCGGCGTAGTCGCCCGCTTTGAACTGCGACTCGGACTCGGGCAATAACTTTTGCATGGCGGCGTAGAGGGCTTGCTCGGCATCTTCTTTGAACAGGGCCGGGTTGACATGCGCATCCACCTCGCCCGCTTTTTTGAGCACGTTGCCAATGCGTTTGTTGGCCGCAGCCAAGGCGGGGCTTTCGGGGAGCGCCGCAAAGGCACGCACGGCCGTGAGACGCTGGGCTACATCGCTCAAGCGCTGCGGGCGCAAGGCCAACACGGCTTCCACCTCTTGCGAAGAATAGCCTTGCTCACGCAGGCCACCGGAGAGGCGGTCATAGATGAACGCGCTCAAGGCCTGCGCAGGATCGG
This sequence comes from Comamonadaceae bacterium, assembly GCA_947454585.1. Taxonomy (GTDB): domain Bacteria; phylum Pseudomonadota; class Gammaproteobacteria; order Burkholderiales; family Burkholderiaceae_C; genus Limnohabitans. The sequence continues at coordinate 1,949 of CANGML010000188.1, read as the reverse complement.
TGATCTTGTCGCCAAACGCGGGAACGGCTTGTGCGATCACCGCATCCAAGCCCACGTCCAAATGGGCGTCGCTCAACATGCGCACCACACCCAAGGCATGACGACGCAAAGCGAACGGGTCTTTGTCGCCCGTGGGCAAGTTGCCTATGCCAAACATGCCCACCAAGGTCTCTAGCTTGTCGGCCAAGGCCACCACCACGCCCACGGTGTTGCGTGGCAATTCGTCGCCCGCAAAGCGGGGCTTGTAGTGGTCTTCAATGGCTTGCGCCACCACGTCGCCCAAGCCATCGTGGCGCGCGTAGTAGCCGCCCATGATGCCTTGCAACTCGGGGAACTCGCCCACCATGTCGGTGAGCAAATCGGTTTTGGCCAGTTGCGCGGCGGTGTCGACGGCTTGCAAAAAGGCAGTGTCTTGGGCCGCGTCTTGTGCTTTGGGCAACAAGGCGGCAATGCCTTTGGCAATGGCGCGCACGCGCTCGGTGCGCTCGCCTTGGGTACCGAGTTTGTTGTGATACACCACCTTGGCCAACCCGTCCACACGGGACGCGAGTGTCTTTTTACGGTCTTGGTCAAAAAAGAATTTGGCATCGGCCAAGCGGGGACGCACCACGCGCTCGTTACCACCGATGACTGCCGAGGCATCATCAGGTGTGATGTTGCTGACCACCAAGAATTGGTGGGTCAGCTTGCCTGCCGCATCGAGCAGTGGGAAATATTTTTGGTTGGCCTTCATTGTGAGGATGAGGCACTCTTGCGGCACATCGAGGAATTGTTTTTCAAATTCGCACACCAAGACGTTGGGGCGTTCGACCAAGGCGGTCACTTCGTCCAAGAGCGCAGCGTCTTCAATCGGCCGGAGCGCTCCGTGCGACTTCGAATCCTCACCGCCGCCAACTTTGGCTGCTGCGGCTTCGAGTTGGCGCGAGATCTCCGTGCGGCGCTCGGTGAAGCTGGCGATGACCGCACCGTCTTTGGCGAGTGTGTCGGCATAGCCGTCGGCATGGGCCAAGGCAACAGGCGACACCTTGGCTTCAAAGCGGTGGCCTTGTGTCAGGTTGCCAGCGGTCAAGCCCAAGGCCTTGACAGGCACCACGGTGCTGCCGTGCAGTGCCAGCAAGCTGTGCGCAGGGCGCACAAAGTTGACACTGGTCCAGCCGGGAAGCTCACAGTCGGTCTCTAACGGGTAGCTCATCACTTTGGGGATGGGCAATTTGGCGATGGCGTCGTTCAAGGCTTTTTGCAAACCTTCGACCAAGCTCGCACCTTTGACGAGGCTGTCGTAGAACAGCGCTTCGGTTTTGCCATCAGGTGCGCGCTTGAGTTGCGCCACGGCTTCAGGGCCTGCGCCCAAGGCTTGCAGTTTTTTGAGCAAGGCAGGGGTGGCGTTGCCGTTGGCATCTAAGCCCACGGTCACGGGCATGAGCTTTTGCTGGACAGCCTTGTCAGCAGCCAGTGCAGACACTGCGGTGATGTGCGCCGCCAAACGGCGGGGCGATGCGTAAGCCGTGACCGCCGAATGCGCGGCCGTCAAGCCTTGCGCTTTGAGTTGTTCGAACAGCACGCTGGAGAAAGCGTCGCCGAGTTTTTGCAAGGCCTTGGGCGGCAACTCTTCCACGAAGAGTTCGATGAGTAGGTTCTGTGTTGTCATGTTCTGGTGTCCTACGCTCAAGCGGTCTTCTTCGGCATTTGGTCCACCCACGCGCGCGGCGCCATGGGAAAGCCCAAGCGCTCGCGGCTGTCGTAGTAGCTTTGCGCCACGGCACGCGCTAGGTTGCGAATGCGGCCGATATAAGCAGCGCGCTCGGTCACGCTGATGGCACCGCGTGCGTCAAGTAAGTTGAAGGTGTGTGCGGCTTTGAGCACTTGCTCATAGGCTGGCAAGGCGAGTTGCGCGCCCATCAAATGCTGGGCTTGTTTTTCGTGGGCACCAAAAGCGGTGAACAAAAATT
>CANGML010000187.1 GCA_947454585.1 Comamonadaceae bacterium | reverse complement strand
ATCGCGGCCTACCAGTCGTTTGCCCGCATCTTTGAAGAGTGCTTGGGTGCCCGCGTTGGCTTCAATCAAGCGGAACGAATGCGCATCCACCATCAAGACGGCTTCGGGCGAGGTCTCGAACAGCACGCGATAACGCGCTTCGATGTGCCGAAGCCGCAAAAAGTCTCGCTCCATCGACTGTTGGGTTTCAACCAAGCGGCGTTGTAATTCAGCCAGGCGCTCCAAGTTGCGGCCAACGGCTAAGAACTTGTTGCCTTTCAGCGCAACTGTGATGTATTGAATGGCGGCCTCACCGCCAGAAGGCATGGGGTGATTGACGTGGCGCCAAAGGAGGTTTTGGTTCTCAGGTTGGACAACCAGTAAGTCTTCAATTTTTTTCTTGCTCTCGGTGGTCACGGTGTCTATCCACCGCTTACCTAGCCAACTCTGACATCCCAAGCTCGCCAGCGTGTCTTGTCCAGTAGACACATCCTCAATCACGCCCTTTGGACTAATCACCAAAGTCACGTCCGAGACCAAGCCCAACAGCTTGGAGAAGGGAACTGCTTCAATATCTGAGAAGTTCATGTTGGTTATTTAGCATTATTTTTTGCCGTGTGACATGTTTGGTTGACAATTATAACGTCACATTTTTGAGGCTTTAGGTAATTCCAAATGATTCGTGTGGGATCTTTTGGGGAGCGAAGCCTTGGGATGTGAAGAAGTGGTGTCCACGGCGTGTGTGATGCGTTCGACGGTTTGGGCAGCATCGGTAAATAGCAAGGTGGTACCGGCCCAATTCAGCAGCTCAGGTGAGAGGTTGGCCATAGGACCGCCTAGAAATATTTTTAAGCTGGGGTTGACACTTGTCGTCCGCAATTCCGACACCGCCTTGGCGATCTTGTCGATTTGTCGATCCGTAGAGATCGACAGCACCACAGCATCAAACCAATCCGACAGAAATGCGCGTTTGAAATCCGCAATGTCTTGCGGCGAGACGAGTAGGACCCGCCAGCCCGCATGTCGGAAGAATTCGCTCAGCATGAACGCACCGAGTCCATGCTGCGAGCCCGGCTCAGTCATGATCAATAGGCTGAAGCCATTGGATTCTGATTTGCCCTCTGATAAAAACTCTGCGCTGAACTCGTGCATGACGCGCTGCAGGCGTGAAAAAGCAATCGTGATGTTGACAAAGTCAAGTTCGTCTGCAGACCAGAGTTCGCCGATCAGCCGTGCCGATTCCGTGATCCCGTACAAGTAAATGTCGGCCAAACTTTGGCCTTGACGACGCCATTTCGTCAGAATTTTTCGAGTTTCTTCGATGCTTTGAATGGCAGCCTGAGTGAGCAGCCTGACTTGGAGTTGATCGAGTGGTGCTTTGTTGGCAAAGCTTGTCCCGCCGACGAGTCGTGGGCTAGCTCCCAACTCATGCTGCGATTTGGAATCTTGAGATCCAGACGTCCACGCTTGACCTGGCGTAGCCTCAGCTTGATCAAAATTAAATTGAGTCACCACGACCCTCCATCCTTTAGTAGACCTGTCGAGTGTCACTCAAGTTGGACATTGCGCCTTTGGTGTAAACCCTAAAATACATATTTATTGTCAATCATAGTTGACACTTGTGGTTTCAAGCTATAGAGTTGCACCAGTTCATTCGCAATGAAGGCATCTCATGCAGCAGTCCCACTCACAGGTTTTGTACACGCCAGAGCAGCGCGCCAAGCGTGATGCGACGCGTTGGACCTTGGTGCAAGGGGTGTTGGCGCCTGTTCAATTTTTGGTTTTTCTAGTCAGTCTCTATCTGGTGCTCAACAGCTTGAAAACTGGCGAGCACACGGATTGGGCCTTGGCTTCGGTAGTGCTCAAAACATTGGTGCTTTACGCCATCATGATCACCGGCTGTATCTGGGAAAAAGTCGTTTTTGACAAATACCTTTTTGCGCATGCCTTCTTCTGGGAAGACGTGGTCAGCATGTGGGTGATGGCCTTGCACACGGCCTATTTGTGGGTGTGGTGGGAAGGCAGTTGGTCTGCCGATGATCAACTTTTGTTGGCGTTGACCGCCTACATCACTTACGGCATCAATGCGGCGCAATACATCCGCAAACTGCGCATGGCACGTTTGCAAAAACCGCACGACAACTTTGTCGATTCGACAACGCAGGTGAGCGCATGAGCCCCGTCATTCCTATCCAGTCAGCCGGCAGCAAAGGCTGCACAGACGTGATCCCGCTGGTCGAGCGGGGGCAGCGCGAAGTGTTTTGTGGTCTGACGGGCATCATTTGGCTGCATCGAAAAATTCAAGATGCCTTCTTTTTGGTGGTTGGTTCACGCACGTGCGCACACCTGATTCAGTCGGCGGCTGGCGTCATGATTTTTGCTGAACCCCGATTTGGTACAGCGATCATTGATGAGCGCGACTTGGCTGGTCTAGCCGATGCCAACACGGAACTCGATCGTGTGGTCAACCAGTTGTTGGCGCGTCGTCCAGAAATCAAGTTGCTGTTTTTGGTGGGCTCTTGCCCTTCCGAAGTGATCAAGTTGGATTTGTCACGCGCCGCCTCACGGCTTTCTGCGCAACATTCACCGGCTGTGCGTGTGTTGAATTATTCCGGCAGTGGCATTGAAACCACCTTCACGCAAGGCGAGGATGCTTGTTTGGCGTCGATGGTGCCAGAGATGCCCTCGAGCCCCGCCCATGCGGAGCAAGAGTTGGTCATTGTCGGCACGCTGGCCGATGTGGTGGAAGACCAATTTGTGCGCATCTTGAACCACATGGGCATCGAGCGCGTTCGCTTCTTCCCGCCGCGCCGTGCCCAAGACCAGGTGCCCATTGGGGCACATACGCGACTGCTTTTAGCGCAGCCATTTTTGGGCGATACAGCGCGTCTGTTGCAAGCGCGGGGCGCGCGCTTGTTGGTTGCACCTTTTCCTTTGGGCATTGAGGGAACCACCCATTGGCTGCAATCGGCCGCCACGGCATTTGGAGTCACGCCAGAACGCTTTCAGGCGGCTGTGGCAGCGCCCATGGCCAGGGCTGCTGCGTCACTGGCGCGGGCGAAATTGCACCTCGATGGCAAACGTATTTTCTTCTTTCCTGATTCGCAACTTGAAATTCCCTTGGCGCGATTCTTATCGCGAGAGCTGGGCATGAAGTTGTTGGAAGTAGGGACCCCCTATTTGCATCGCCAGCACATGGCGATGGAGTTGGCCATGCTGCCTGAAGGTACCTTTTTGTCGGAAGGTCAAGATGTGGAAAAGCAGCTGGACCGCTGCCGTGCTTTGCATCCTGATCTGGTGGTCTGTGGCTTGGGTTTGGCTAACCCTCTAGAGGCACAAGGCATGACCACCAAATGGGCGATCGAGTTGGTGTTCACGCCGATCCAAGGTTACGACCAGGCGGGTGATTTGGCTGAGTTATTCACACGTCCTTTGACGCGCCGCATGCGTCTTGCTGCCTAAAGGAATCAGAGCCATGCAACTCACCCTCTGGACCTACGAAGGACCGCCCCACGTGGGGGCGATGCGTGTGGCGACAGCGATGGAAGATGTCCATTACGTCTTGCATGCGCCCCAGGGGGACACCTACGCCGATTTGTTGTTCACCATGATCGAGCGTTTGCAAAAGCGTCCACCCGTGACCTACACCACCTTCCAGGCGCGTGATCTCGGGGGTGATACCGCCGAGTTGTTTAAAACCGCCGCGCGCGAAGCCTTTGAACGTTTTTCACCCAAAGCCATGTTGGTCGGTTCATCCTGTACAGCTGAGCTGATTCAAGACGACCCCGGTGGCTTGTGCAAAGCCCTCAATTTGCCTGTGCCAGTCGTGGCCTTGGAATTGCCGTCTTATCAGCGCAAAGAAAACTGGGGCGCCTCGGAAACCTTTTATCAATTGGTGCGTCACTTGGCAGCGCCCAAAGACTCGGTGGCCAAGTCTGAATCAACCAAGCCGCGCTGCAATATCTTAGGCCCAACCGCCTTGGGTTTTAGGCACCGCGATGACTTGACTGAAATTCGCAAATTGCTCACCGACATGGGCATTGAGATCAATGTGGTGGCCCCGCTCACGGCCACACCCAGTGATATTGCTCGCTTGGCGGATGCCGATTTCAATGTGGTGCTCTATCCTGAAATTGCCAACTTGAGCGCGCAGTGGTTGCAGCGCACATTTAAGCAACCCTTCACCAAAACCATCCCCATGGGGAACACCGCCACACGTGATTTTGTGCGAGAGGTGGCGCTGTTGGCTGGGCTAGATCCTGAGGCTGCACTTGAAAAAGCCGTCT
>CANGML010000186.1 GCA_947454585.1 Comamonadaceae bacterium | reverse complement strand
TTCGCCACCGACACCACGCGCACCATCACCAGCTTGCTGTTCAGTGGCACGGCCACGCGCTGCAAAGACATCAAGTTCATCTTCTCGCATGCGGGCGGCACCATGCCCTTCTTGGTCGAACGCCTGACCCTGCTGCCCAAGCTCAACCCCAACTTCGCCAAGGTCTTGCCGAGCGAACAAGTCATCCCGACCTTGCGCAGCTTCTTCTACGACACGGCACAAGCGTCGCACCCCGGTGCACTGTTGTCGCTGTTGAATTTGGTGGATGTGTCGCAGGTGGTGTTCGGCACCGACTTCCCCTACCGCACCTCACTCGACCACGTGAAGGGCCTGATGGCGATGGGCTTCAGCATGAACGACCTGACCGCCATTGAAAGCCGCAACGCCCAGCGATTGCTGGGACGCGCTTAAGCGTTGCGTCTAAGAAGAGGTCAGTCCGCTTTCGCGCCTGAGCTCTTCACCACCGCCGCCCACTTGGGCACTTCGGCACGCAAGAAGGTGTTGAACTCTGCAGGGCTGTTGTGTGTGCTGGCCATGCCCAACTGCGCGAACCGGTCCACCACCTCGGTGGACTCCATGGCGCGGTTGATGGCGGCATTCAAGCGCTCCACCACGGCTGGCGGCGTACCCGCAGGCACAAAGAAACCAAACCAGGTGTAGTCGTCAAATTCTTTGTAACCAAACTCCGTGATGGACGGCACATCGGGCAACAAGGGCGAGCGCATCGCACTGGTCACCGCAATCGCTTTGAGCTTGCCCGCTTTGATCATGGGCACCGACGGCGGCATGGAGGTCGACGCAATTTGGGTGTGCCCCGCAACGACCGCATTGATAGCGGCGGCAGGTTGATAGGGCACATGCACGATGTCAATCTTGGCCGCGGTTTTCAAACGCTCCATCGACAAATGGGTGGTGGTGCCGATCCCAGACGAGGCATAGTTGAACGGCGTTTTCTTGGCGGCCTCGACCAACTCGGGCAAGGTCTTCACGGGCACGCTAGGGTTCACCGTGAAGATGTTGGGGGTCTTGGGGCCCAAAGCCACCGGCGCAAAATCTTTCAGCGCGTCGTAACCCGCATCAGCATAAAGCGAGGGGTTCACCGCAAAGGCCACGCTGTGCACCAACACGGTATAGCCGTCTGGGGCAGCGCGCTTGACTTGGGTGGTCGCGATGTTGCCGCCCGCGCCGCCTTTGTTTTCGACGATGAAGTTGCCGCCTGTGATCTCTGACAATTTTTGTGACAAGGAGCGCGCCACGATATCGGTAGAGGCCCCCGGTGCAAAAGCCACCAGCAAGGTCACGGGTTTGGCTTTGGGCCAATCCGACTGTGCCCAACTGGACAAACTCACACAGCTGCCCAAAATGAGCCCGGCCAGCACCTGTGTACGTTGAGAAATTTGAAACATGTCCATCTCCTTGATATGTGGAACTAGGGTCTGATCAATCTTGCTTGACCAACTGGAACTCGTAAGTCATCTCCAAAAACGGCGCCTCTAAACCAAAGCGCTGCGCCACAGCGCTGTTCGAACAGGGCACAAAGGGCACGATCAAGCCGGGGCGCACACCGAACACGGTGTCGTTGTCGATGTAGTCCGACCCTTTGGGAAACAACTCTGTGACCAAGCCCACGTAGCCGGGCGCACTCACGATGAGGTGGTAATGCGCAGGCCGCCAAATGTTGCGCTGACTCGCCGCCAGCAGTGCGCCAACCGGCCCATCGGTGGGCACGGTGTAGGGATGGGGTCGGATCGTCAACAAGTTGAAGCCGCCCTCGGCATCGCAGACGATCTTGCAACGCAAGTTCTGCGGGTCTTGCTCAGGGTCTTGCGCGGGGTACAAGCCGTTGTCAGCGTTTTGCCAAAAATCAATGTGCGCGTTGGCGATGGGCTGTCCGTGGGTGTCCACCACGCGGCCATGGAACCACACCCGCTCGCCGGGTTGACCGTTCGTGAGGTCCACGCCGTTGTCGCGCAACAAAGAGTCATGGTTGTGAAACGGCCCCAGCACGCTGCTTGGGGTGCCACCCTCGGGTTGCGACACCACATCCACCATCGAGGAGATGCCCATGATGTCGGAGAACAAGCTGAACTCATTGCGCTCCTCGGTGGTGATGGCGGCACAGGCGTTTAAAAAGTCCAGTCCGCGCAGCCACTCCTCTTTGCTGAGCTTGGACTCCGCCACAAAGGCATGCAGGTGTTTCACCAACAAGGCCATGACCTGCGCCAAACGTGGGTCTGTTGCGTGCGCAAAACTTTGCATGGCCTCTTGGGTGACAGCCTGTGTCAGGGCCGCTGTTTGGGGCGAGGTGGACATGCTTTTTCCTTGATGAAGGGTTGATGAGGGGCCTAAAGCCAACATCGATAATATTACAGATATCAATTTTTTATCGATATTATTCAATCATCCCCTGGCTGACAGGGAGAGGACCTGTGTCTTGAGTGCGACTTGTCAAAAGTGACTCTGTCTCTAGAGTTCGACCATGGCAAACACGGCTCAGTCAACAAGGAATTTATGTCTTCCAGCTTCGAACCCACCGACTCTTTAACAGGCAAGGTTGCCGTCATCACGGGCGGCACCGGCGCCATTGGTTTGGCCAGCGCCCAGCGTCTGGCCCGACTTGGCGCACGTTGTGTGTTGCTCTACAACGCTGCATCGCCAGAGGACGCGGCGGCCAAGGCTGCTGCCTTGCCCGGCTCCGGCCATTTGAGTTTCAAAGCCACGGTCACCGACAGCGCCTCCCTTCAAGCGGTGGCCGAGCAAGTGGCAGCCCAATGCGGGGTGGTGCACATCTTGGTCAACAGCGCGGGCTACACCAAAGCCGTGCCTGCTGCCGATTTAGAAGGCTTGAGCGACGAACTGATCGACGACATGTTGAAAGTCAACTTCCGCGGCGTGATTGCCACCATCCGCGCCTTCATGCCTTTGCTGAAGAAATCTGAAGATGGCTTGATCGTCAACATCTCCTCCATCGCGGGCTTCACCGGCACGGGCAGCAACTTGGCCTACGTGGCCGCCAAAGCCAGCATTGATGTGGTGGGTGACGCCCTGGCCAAAGCGTTTGCGCCGCACGTGCGCGTGATCTCCGTGTCGCCGGGCGTGGTGGATTCCACCTTTGTGCCCGGCCGTGGTGCGGACTTCAATGAGAAAGTCGCCACCACCATTCCGCTGCGCCGCATTGGCACCGTCGACGATGTCGCTGCCGTGGTGCAAGCCTGCGCCACCACCATGCGCTACGTCACGGGCACACGCATCGTGGTCGATGGCGGCCGTCACCTTTGATTCCCAAAGAAATTTCTATGAGCCAAAAAACTTTCCTCACCTGCGCCGTCACGGGCAACATCACCACGCCCGACCAAACGCCGCACTTACCCGTCACGCCCACGCAAATTGCCGATGAATGTTTGGCCGCTGCAGAAGCCGGTGCAGCCGCGGTGCACATCCATGTGCGCAACCCCGAAACCGGCAAGCCGTCGATGGAGCTCGAGCTCTACCGCGAGGTGTTCGACCAAGTGCGTCGCGCCAACCCTGAGCTCATCATCAACCTCACCACAGGGCCGGGCGGACGGTTCATCCCCAGCGTGGAAGACCCACGCGTGGCGGCACCCGGCTCGACCTTGGTGCAACCCGAGAAACGTGTGGAACACATCCGTGTGCTCAAACCCGATGTGTGTTCGCTCGACCTCAACACCATGAACTCAGGCGGTGATGTGGTGATCAACACCCCGCGCAATGTGCGCATCATGGCCAAGATCATGCGCGACGCGGGCGTGAAGCCTGAGCTGGAAATTTTTGACTCCGGTGACATGCATTTGGCGCGCGACCTGATTGCCGATGGCACGCTGGAAGGTCCCGGCATGTGGACCTTTGTGACGGGTGTGAAGTATGGTTTTTCGCCCTCCCCCGAAACCATCCTCTATGCGCGCAGCCTGCTGCCCCCTGGTGCCATTTGGTCGGCCTTTGGCATTGGCCGATTTGAATTTCCGATCGTGGCGCAAGCTTGGTTTGCCGGCGGCCACGTGCGCGTGGGCATGGAAGACAACATCTATTTGGAAAAAGGCGTGCTGGCGAAAAGCAATGCCGAGTTGGTGAGCAAAGCCAAACGCATCGTCGAAGACTTAGGCGGCGCGTTGGCCAACCCCCGCGAAGCCCGCGCGATGCTGAACTTGCCCAGCCGCGCTTGAGATCGAAAAAGCGATTCAGGAACAACACACATGTCGATTGAAAAAGAAGACTTGCGCGCCGTGCGCGTGAACACCAAAGCCACCTCTGCCG
>CANGML010000185.1 GCA_947454585.1 Comamonadaceae bacterium | reverse complement strand
GCGCGGGTGTGAACCCTTCGTTGGTCGGCGGCATCAGCACCTTGCTGAAAGACTTGAACAAAACCCGCAGGTCGGATGGCAAAGCCAGCAGCTTTGTGGTGATCGAGCACAACATGGACTTTGTGATGGACCTGTGTCACCGCATCATGGTGATGGTTGAGGGCCAGGTGATGGCGATCGGTACACCTGAAGAAATTCGCGCCAACAAACAAGTGCTCGACGCTTACTTGGGGAGCTGAACATGATTGAATTTGACGATGTGGTGGCGGGCTACCAAGATTTCATGATCTTGAACAACCTGTCGTTCACCGTGCCCAAAGGCTCTATCACGCTGTTGATTGGCCCCAACGGTGCGGGTAAATCGACGGTGCTGAAAACTTTGTTTGGCTTGCTCACGCCCCGCCAAGGCAAGGTTCGTCTCGATGGCGATGACATCACAGGCGCCACACAAAAAGAGTTGCTCGCACGCGGCATTGCTTTTGTGCCGCAAGGGCGCAACTTGTTTGGTCAGCTCACGGTCTACGAAAACCTAGAGCTCGGCGGCATCACCTTGGGCATGAAGACCACGCACGAACGCATTCCTGAAGTGCTGGAATTTTTCCCACGCGTGAAAGAACGCATCAATTCGTTGGCTTCCTCGCTCTCTGGTGGCGAGCAAAAACAACTCGAAATTGGCCGTGCGTTGCTGCTGCGCCCCAAGGTGTTGTTGATTGACGAACCTTCGATTGGCTTGTCACCCATCGTGGTGCAAGACGTGTTCAAACTTTTGCGCAAACTGGCGGACCAAGGGACCACGGTGTTGATGGTGGAGCAAAACGTCAAGAGTGCGCTGAAGTACTCGGACAACGCCATTGCGCTCGAGTCGGGCCGCTTGGTGTTGTACAAATCCGCCGCTGAAATTTTGGCGGACCCACAAATGGAACGTTTGTTCCTGGGCGGAGCGCACACCACGACGGCTGCAGTTGCTTGAGATGGATTCCCCTATACTCGAGAAATGGACGAACTAGTACATTCTTCGCGCAAGGTGGCCAAGCGGACCAATGACCCCGAGCGGACGATGGCGGGCATCATGGCTGTGGCGACGAAAGAGTTCGCCGACAAAGGCTTGACGGGTGCGCGCATCGACGCGATCGCCGATGCCACGCACACCAGCAAGCGGATGATCTATTACTACTACGGTAGCAAAGAGGGCTTGTATCTGGCGGTGCTGGAGGATGCTTACCGGCGCATTCGTGCCACCGAAACCGAGTTGCATTTGGCTGACTTAGCGCCACAAGACGCGCTCAAAGCGCTGGTGGGTTTTACCTTCGACCACCACCACAGCAACCAAGACTTCATTCGTTTGGTCATGTCCGAGAACATCCAGCGTGGTGAGTACTTGGCGCAAAGCCAATTGATTCAAGAACTCAACGCCTCCGTGATTCAGTCCATCGAAGCCTTGTACAAGCGCGGCGTCAAAGCAGGGGTGTTTCGAAAGGGGCTGGACCCCATCGATATCCATGCCTCCATCTCAGCGCTCACGTTTTTCAATGTGTCTAACCGTTACACCTTTGATCTGATCTTCCAACGCGATGGACAAACGCCCAAAGCCCTGGCGGCGCGCCGTCAAAGTGTGGTGGACATGGTGTTGCGCTTTGTGAGTCATGCAAATTAGGCATATCAGCTAGTTTGATATAACTATTCTGTGTTCGGGTTTTTACCAATCATCAACAAACTAACTGTTTTGTACATTTTGTATCAGCTTATGTTCTTGAAGGATTTCTAGATGCTGAATCGTCTATTGGATCGCTACTGTCGATTTCTCGAAGTGCTCATTTCGCTGGCACTTGCCTTGATGGTGGTTTTGGTTTTCGGCAACGTGGTGATGCGTTACGCCTTTAACTCGGGCATCACTTTGTCCGAGGAGTTGTCCCGCTGGTTGTTTGTGTGGGTGACTTTCTTAGGTGCCATTGTGGCGATGAAAGAGGGCGCACATTTGGGCTCTGACACCTTGGTGTCCAAGTTGTCCGTGCGTTGGCAAAAAATATTTTTAGTCATCGGCCACGGCCTGATGTTGTTCATTTGTTGGTTGTTGTTCAAAGGCTCACTCGACCAAACCCTCATCAACTGGGATTCCACCAGCGCGGTGATGGAAGCGTCCATGGGCATCTTCTACGCCTGTGGCATGGTGCTGGCGGTGTCGGGCGCTTTGATCTTGGTGGACCATCTGTTGCGCTTGATGCGTGGCGAGTTGGCGGACAGTGAGTTGATTGGTGTGCGCGAGTCAGAAGAAGAGCCCATCGACGTTCCGGCACCGCTTAAGTAAACCCCAAGGAATTCGACCATGACTATTGCTGTATTTTTGGGCTCTTTGCTCGCCGCCATGGCGCTGGGTGTGCCTATCGCTTTTTCTTTGTTGCTGTGTGGTTCCGCATTGATGTGGCACATGGACATGTTTGATGCGCAGATCTTGGCGCAAAACGTGATTGAAGGCTCTAACAGTTTCCCTTTGTTGGCGGTACCGTTCTTCATGTTGGCCGGTGAGGTGATGAACACCGGTGGCTTGTCACGCCGCATTGTTGATTTCGCGATGGCCTTGGTGGGTCACATTCGGGGCGGCTTAGGCTATGTGACGATTGTTGCGGCCTGTTTGCTGTCCGCCCTGTCGGGTTCCGCTGTGGCTGACGCGGCGGCGCTGACGGCCTTGCTCTTGCCCATGATGGTCAAAGCGGGTCACGACAAAGCACGCAGCGGCGGCTTGATTGCCGCTTGCGGCGTGATTGGCCCCATCATTCCCCCATCCATTGGCTTTGTGATTTTTGGCGTGGCCGCCAATGTGTCGATCAGCAAGTTGTTCTTGGCGGGAATTTTTCCAGGCATCGTGTTGGCTGCCGGTTTGTGGGCGACCTGGTGGTGGTGCACACGCAAAGAGGACTTGTCGCCACCGCCGCGCAAAACCAGCGCTGAAGTGTTGGCCGCGATGCGCGAAGCCGGCTGGGCTTTGATGCTGCCTTTGATTATTTTGGTGGGCCTGCGCATGGGCGTGTTCACGCCCACAGAAGCGGCGGTGGTGGCCGCGGTCTATGCCTTGTTTGTGGCCGGTGTGATTTACCGCGAGCTCACGTGGCAGCAGTTGTTTGATGTATTCCGCAATGCGGCTAAAACCACATCGGTCATCATGTTCTTGGTGGCCGCAGCGATGGTGTCTGCTTGGCTGATCACGGTGGCCAATTTGCCTGCACAAGTGGTGAGCTTGCTGGAGCCTCTATTGGGCAACCCCACTTTGTTGATGGCTGCCATCATGGTGTTGTGCATGATCGTGGGAACCGCGATGGACATGACGCCCACGATTTTGATCTTGACGCCTGTGCTGATGCCCATCGTCAAGGCCGCTGGCATAGACCCCGTCTACTTTGGCGTCTTGTTCATCATCAACAACTCGATTGGTTTGGTGACCCCGCCTGTGGGTACCGTGTTGAACGTGGTGGCTGGCGTGGGCCGTATGCGCATGGACGATGTGACGCGCGGCGTGATGCCTTTCATGGCCGTGCAATTCATCGTCATGTTCTTGATGGTGTTGTTCCCATCCATCGTGATGGTGCCTGCGCGTTGGTTGTATTAATTTTTCTCTCCACTGTCTGCCCGGGTACGCCAGACAGTGGTTCCTTTCTTTGGCGTACGACCGCAAAGTTCTTCAGGAGACACTGATATGAAACGTGTATTTATCAAGACCGTGATCGCGACTGTGGCCATGGCCGCCATGGGCCTCGCCTCAGCGCAAGTGAAAACCATCAAGTTCGCCAACCAGAACGCTGCGGGTCACCCCATCGTGCAAGGTATGGAGAAGTTCAAAGAGATCGTCGAGAAAAACTCTGGCGGCAAGCTCAAAGTCAACCTGTTTCCAGGCGGTACGTTGGGCAGCGACCAAGCCAACGTGTCGGCCATCCAAGGCGGCTCACTGGAAATGGCGTCAATGAACTCGGGTATCTTCGCGAGCCAAGTCAAAGAATTTGCCATTTACGACTTTCCGTTCATGTTTGCCAGCACCAAAGAAGCGGATGCCGTGGTAGATGGCCCCTTCGGCAAGAAAATGCACGCCAAGTTGGAAGAAAAAGGCTTGATCGGATTGGCCTACTACGAATTGGGTTTCCGTCACATCACCAACGGCAAGCGCGCCATCAACAAAGTGTCTGACATTGAAGGCCTGAAGTTGCGCGTGATTCCTAACCCCATCAACGTGGACTGGGTCAAGGCCTTGGGCGCCAACCCCACACCGCTGCCATTCCCAGAGCTGTATG
>CANGML010000184.1 GCA_947454585.1 Comamonadaceae bacterium | reverse complement strand
TCCACCACACGGCGGTCCATCAGGCGGAAGTCACCGGCGTGGGCAGGAATCTTGACCCGGTTGCCCGTGTTGATGAGCTTGTAAAACAAACCCGTCAGTCCTGCGTGCAGGGCTGATTGATCGTCGCGCGTGCGGCGAATCGCGTACACCACGTCAGAGCCTTCGCGCCAGCGTTTGAGCATCTCCGACACCAGTGACACCGGGTGTTGCCCATCAGAGTCCATCAGCACCACCACCTCGCCGCGCGCTGCATCAATGCCAGCGGTCAGCGCGGCTTCTTTGCCAAAGTTGCGCGATAAGTTGATGCCCACCACCTCGCGATGCGTCGCGCAGAGGTGTTCAATCACTTGGGCCGTGTCGTCACGGCTGCCGTCATTGATCAGCACGATCTCCACTTGCGAGCCCAAAGTTTGCAGCGCTTGTAAGACCTGGGGCACCAAGACCCCCAGGTTTTTGCCCTCGTTGTAAGCGGGCATGACGCACGACAAGGTGGGTGTGTATTGGAAACGGTCAGAGGGGGTGGGGGGATGGGCGTCGCGCATAGGTAGATCATGCCAAAAAAAACAGCGTATTCAGGGGCTGACAGGCCTGCCCCGTAAAATCTAGCCATGCTCCAAGTTAAACAAGAATTGCTGGCCGCCTTAAGCCAAGCCCTCAACGGGTTGTTGCCCGGCTCTGGCGATAAAGCCGCATTTGAATCTCCAAAGGTGGCGGCCCACGGCGACTTTGCCGTCACTGCGGCCATGCAGTTGGCCAAGCCCCTCAAGCTCAACCCCCGCCAGCTGGGCGAACAGTTGCGCGAGGCGTTGCTGGCGGCCCCCGCTTATCAGCAATGGGTGCAAGACATTGAAATAGCTGGCCCTGGCTTCATCAACATCCGTTTGAAGCCGGCGGCCAAACAGCAAATCGTGCGTGAGGTACTGGCGGCCAAAGACTGCTTTGGTTTTCAACCCGACAACGGCCAGCGCGTGTTGGTCGAGTTTGTCTCGGCCAACCCCACAGGGCCACTGCATGTGGGCCACGGTCGCCAAGCAGCGCTGGGCGATGCGATTTGTAACTTGTTTGCCACGCAGGGCTTCAAGGTCTACCGCGAGTTTTATTACAACGACGCGGGTGTGCAAATCAACACCTTAGCCAAGAGCACGCACTTTCGTGCCCAAGGCATCCAGCCCGGAGACCCCAGCTGGCCTGTCGACCCCGAGAACCCAGAGAGCAAAGCGTTCTACAACGGCGACTACATCCAAGACATCGCCACCGATTTTTTGGCGGGCAAAACCGTCAAGTCGGACGACCGCGAGTTCACCGCCAGCGGCGATGTGAACGATGTCGACGGCATGCGTGAATTCGCCGTGGCCTATTTGCGCCACGAACAAGACCTTGACTTGAAAGCCTTTGACGTCAAGTTTGACAACTACTACTTGGAGAGCAGCCTCTACACCAGCGGCAAAGTAGCTGATGCGGTGAGCCGCTTGCAAGCAGCTGGCAAAACCTACGAACAAGACGGCGCGTTGTGGCTCAAGTCCACCGACTACGGCGATGACAAAGACCGTGTCATGAAAAAGACCGACGGCACTTACACCTACTTTGTGCCCGATGTGGCCTACCACATCACCAAGTGGGAACGTGGCTTCACCAAGGTGGTGAACATCCAAGGCACCGACCACCATGGCACCATCGCCCGCGTGCGCGCTGGGTTGCAAGCCGCCAATGTCGGCATCCCCGAGGGCTATCCCGACTACGTGCTGCACACCATGGTGCGCGTGATGCGCGGGGGTGAAGAGGTGAAGATTTCCAAACGCGCGGGCAGTTATGTGACCTTGCGCGACTTGATTGAATGGACCAGCAAAGACGCGGTGCGTTTCTTCCTGCTCAGCCGAAAGCCCGATACCGAGTACACCTTCGATGTGGACTTGGCGGTGCAAAAGAACAACGACAACCCGGTGTACTACGTGCAATACGCGCACGCCCGGATTTGCTCGGTGCTGCGCGCATGGGCAGACAAAGACGGCGGCGATGTGGTCACGTTGAAGGAGGTGGACTTGTCGGCGCTCGACAGCCCACAAGCCCAAGCGCTCATGCTGCAACTGGCCAAATACCCGGACATGCTCAGCGCCGCCTCGGCGGACTTTGCGCCACACGATGTGACCTTCTACCTGCGTGACCTTGCGGCCAGTTACCACAGCTATTACGATGCTGAGCGCATCTTGGTGGACGACGCGGTGGTGAAGCAAGCGCGTTTAGCGCTGGTCGCTGCAACGGCGCAGGTGTTGCACAATGGCTTGGCGGTGTTGGGCGTGTCTGCCCCCGCCAGCATGTAATGGGACGGGAGATCTTGCGCATGAATCAACAACGCGGCAGCACCCTCGTGGGCTTCATCATCGGCTTGGTGGTGGGCTTGGGCATTGCGTTGGGCGTCGCCATTTACGTGACCAAAGTGCCAATCCCCTTCATGAACAAAGGCCAGTCGCGTTCGGCTGACCAAGATGCCGCCGAAGCCGAGAGGAACAAAGAGTGGGACCCCAACGCGCCCTTGTACGGCAAGAAGGGCGCGAAGTCGGGCGACAAAGCTGACGAATCCAAAGCAGACGCCAAGTCAGACGCTGCTGTCAAAGTCGACCCCAGGAGTGCCGATCCTCTGGGCGATTTGGCCAAGGTCAAAGCGGCTGAGCCCAAACCCGCAGAAGTTAAAACCAACGACCCCAAGGCGAGTGAGCCTAAGGCCGTGGAGTCCAAGCCTGTGAGTGCTGACCCCTTCATTTACTTCGTGCAAGCAGGTGCCTTTCGCACCACGGAAGAAGCCGAAGCCCAGCGCGCTAAAACGGGCATGCTGGGTTTGGAAACCAAAATCAGCGAGCGCGATCAAGGTGGACGCACGGTCTATCGTGTGCGCGTGGGTCCCCTGGACAAGACTGAAGCCGAGCGCGTCCGCGCCAAGCTAGAAGCCGCCCATATCGATTCCGCCATGGTGCGGGTCCAACGTTAAACAACCACATTGAGGTCAACCATGAAACGTCGCGAATTCTCTTTGGCAGCCGTGAGTGCAGCCGCCACGGCCATCAGCGTGCCTTTGTCTGCGCAAGCTCAAGGGCCTTCCGCTTTGAAGAGGCCCGTAGAAGGCACAGATTACCTCTTGCTTGACAAGCGCGTTCCCACCGATGTGGGCAACGGCAAGATCGAGTTGATTGAGTTTTTTTGGTACAGCTGCCCGCATTGCAATGCGTTCGAGCCGCAATTCGTGGCCTGGAAAAAAGCGGCGCCCAAAGACGTGGTGGTGCAACGTGTACCCGTGCGTTTCCGTGACGACTTTGAACCACAGCAACGTGCCTACTATGTGTTTGAGGCTTTGAACATGCTGGACGTGATGCACGGCAAGTTGTTCAACGCCATTCACAACGAGCGCCAACAGCTCAACTCAGCCGCTGCCTTGGCCGCCTGGGCTGACAAAAACGGTTTACCCGAGAAGAAGTTCATGGAGACCTACACCAGCTTTGGTGTCGCCAGCAAAGCACGTCGTGCCACGCAATTGCAAGAAGCCTTCAAGGTGCAAGGCGTGCCCGCCTTGGGTATCGCTGGGCGCTACTACACCGATGGTGGATTGACGCAAACGATGGAGCGCGCCTTGCAAGTGGCGGACTACTTGCTGGGCGAAGTGCGCCAGGGCCGCTGAGCCGCTTGCGTCAGCACGAAAATTGCTTCTTTAGGTGGTTAGAATGCCTCCAACCTAATGAGCCATATTCTCAGCAATATTCGTGCCTTGACTTCATTTGCTTCTATTTCACTTGCGCTTGTGTTGGCCATCGTGCCGGTAGCGGCGTCGGCAGAAAAAGCAGATCGCAACAAGCCCATGACCATTGAGGCCGACAACTTGTTGCACGACGAGTTGAACCAGGTCAGCATCTTCACCGGACGTGCGGTTCTGACCCGCGGCACCATGGTCATGCGCGGTACCCGCATCGAAATGCGCGAAGACGCCGATGGCTATCAGTTCGGCGTCATCTTTCCAGAACCCAACAAGCGCGCCTTCTTTCGACAAAAACGAGAGGGGGCTGACGAGTTCATGGAAGGCGAAGCGCTACGCATTGAATTCGACGGCAAAGCGGACCGCGTCAAGTTGATCGACAACGCCGAAGTACGCCGCTACCGAGGCGTGACGCTGGGTGACCAGATGACCGGCAAGCTCATCATTTACGAGAACCTCACGGATGTGTTCAGCATCGATGGGCAACGCACCGAAGAAGGTGGCAAGGCCAGCAGCGGACGGGTCAAGGCCATCTTGGCACC
>CANGML010000183.1 GCA_947454585.1 Comamonadaceae bacterium | reverse complement strand
GCATTTGGCCAACAGAGCAGATCTTGTCCGTCGCTTTAGTCCAATATGTTTTAAAAACTTCTTGGGAAATTTTGGCCACCCCGCTGACCTACGCCGTCGTCAATTTTCTAAAGCGAAAAGAAAACGAAGACTACTACGACACGCGCACCAACTTCAACCCGTTTAAAACGTCCCTATAAGCGAGCATTAAAAAGCGCAAGGACACTCCATGGTCCAAGCGCCCGCATCCCCAATGATCACAGGATGTTGGTGTCCTGGTTGTGTTGAGGCGACACGTGGTGGCTTGTCCATGCCAGCCCGTTTGTAATAACGCCCGTAATCCTTCATCGGCAACCAGTCTTGACGAACGGGTGGGGCGGCCTGGGCGATGTTCTCGTAAGCGCCTGCGCCATACACCACACTGCCACCCACCATGGTCAAGACGGACTCTAGGTTTTTGATGTCGTCGACAGGGATGTTGAAGTAGTCGGCTGATAAAAACACCAAGTCAGCGAACTTGCCAACTTCGAGCGTGCCTTTTTTGTGCTCTTCGTTGGACATCCACGCGCCCCCGCTGGTGTAGAGACGAAGCGCTTCTGTGCGGTTCAACAAGTTGTGATCGCCTTGCAGTTTGGCGCCACCCAAGGTCTTACCTGTGATCAGCCAGTGCACGCCAACCCAAGGGTTATAGCTGGTGGCGCGGTTGCCATCGGTACCTGCAGCCAAGGGAATCCCCATTTCGCGAATACGTTGAATCGGCGGCGCGTTGGCTGAGACATCGGGGCCATAGCGTTTGAGGAACGCTTCGCCATCCAAGGACATGCGGTTTTGAATGTTGATGCTGCCACCCAAGGCTGCCACACGCTCGAGCGTCTGTGGTGACAAGGTTTCGCAATGGTCCAAGCCCCAACGCAAGCCCGTCAGTGGCACTTCGCGATGCACTTGCTCCAAAACGCCCAAGATGCGCTGGGCCGTGGCATCAAAGCTTGCGTGCATGCGGAATGGCCAGCGTTGACCTGCCAAGAACTTGCCAACCGCCGTCAGCTGGCTCTCCATCACCGTTGGGATTGCAGGTGCCGCTTTGTCAAAGTTCGTGACGTCGCCTGCTGCCCACACAATGTATTCGCCGGCACCGAGCATGCGGAAGTAATCGTCCCCTTCGCCGACGCGCACCATCTTGCTCCACGCCTGGTAGTTGTCGATCTCCTTGCCTCCAGCCTGTGCAAACAATTCATAGCCGATGCGCATGGTCATCTTCTTGTCGCGGGCCAATTGCGCAATGGCCGCGTAGTTGTCTGGGTAGTTTTGCCCCCCGCCGCCTGCATCAATCACGCTGGTCAATCCCAAGCGGTTGTTTTCGCGCATGAAATGTTGCGTGGACAAAATTTGATCTTCTGCTGACAAGCGAGGGATTTTGAGCCACGTGTTGACCAAGGCGGGCAGACCGATGGTGGCCACGAGTAAGCCGGTGGGGTTGCCTGCCGCATCGCGCTCGATCTGACCACCGAAGGGGTTGGGCGTGTCTTTGTTCCAACCCAGTACGCGTAAGCCTGCACGGTTGATCCAAGCGCGGTCATACAAATGCATGATCATGGCGGGCGTATCGCCTGTCGCCGCATTGATTTCGGCCAAGGTCGGAAAACGCTTTTCATCAAACTGAGCCCATGTCCAGCCGCCAATGACTTGCACCCAATGGGGCGAGGGCGTGCGCTGTGCTTGTATGCGTAATATTTCTAAGCCGTGACTCAGGGACGTCAAACCATCCCAGCGAACCTCCATGGAGTAGGTCAAACCACCGCGTATGAAATGTGTGTGCGCATCGTTGAGGCCGGGCACGATGGTGCGCTTTTGCGCGTCAATGATGCGCGTGTTGGGCGTCCTAAACCGCATCACCTCGTCTTCGGTACCAATGGCCAAAATCTTCCCATCGCCGATGGCTAAGGCGGATGCGTTGGGTTGCTTGGGGTTCAGGGTGGCAATGCGACCGTTGATCACAAGGGTGTCAGCCGTGGTGCTGGGGGCAAACAGGGTGGCGCATCCGCTGATGGAAGACAGGCTTCCCACAGCGACACTACCGCCCACCAAGTCACGTAAAAACTGTCGCCGCCCAAAATAGCTTTGTGCATTTTCTGAGGGGGTTTGACAACTGATGTCGGTGCAATTGGGCGTTAGGCAAATCATGACTTTCCTCTGTGGCTCAGGTGGGCTTAATTAGACAAGGGCTTCAATAAACGCTCGGCATTCAGACTTTGAATGTGTTGCAGGACATTTTTTTCTAGGCCCAACTCGGTCAAGGCCGTGGCTTGGGTGTCCATGGGCACGTAGGGGTAGTCGCTGCCATAGACCACTTGGCTGCTCGGGACGAGTTTGAGCAAGCTGGCCATTGACGATGGGTGGGTTGCATTGGCGGTGTCGTAGTACAGGCGCTTCAATTCAGCTTCGATGCCTTGCGGTGCAACGTCGGCAATGTTCTTCGCGTTGCGGTGGAAGAAGTTGATCCGACCTGCCAGCATTGGAATGGTGCCGCCACCGTGCGAGAACAACCAGCGAATGTCACGGAACTTCACAAAGCTTCCACTCAGCAGAAGATTGACCACAGCTCGGGTGGTGTCGTGCGGCACTTCGATCACAGCAGGGAAGGTCCCTGTGTTGAGGCGTCCGCAGCAATTGGCCGCCAAGGGGTGGAAGTACACCAAGGCTTTGCGTCTGTTCAGCTCTTGAAAAATGGGAGCGAAATCAGGATGGCCTGGCCACTTGTCGCCATAGTTGGTTTGAATCCCTACGCCATCCGCTTTGAGGACATCGAAGACATAAGCAATTTCTTTCAATGTACTTTCCACATCGATCATGGTGAGTGCTGCAAACAAACCAAAGCGACCGGGGTAGTCTTTGACCATCTGCGCGCCATAGTCGTTGACGGTGCGCACCATTTGATTCACCTCGGCCAAGGGGAGATCAAACCAAACACCGGGTGTGGATGCCATCGAGAGCATGGCTTTTTTTACGCCTGCTTTGTCCATATCGGCGACAGCCCCTTCACGCGTCCATTTTTCTTGCTGCGAGAAGTGTGGGATGTTTCTTTTGTCTTCCCAATCGAACCAAGCCTTTTGATAAGCCGGTGGATAAAAGTGGTGGTGGGTGTCAATCAAGCCTGCATTGCCTTGGGCCAAGGCTGACTCGCCGATCAAGGACCCCAACAAGCCAAGCCCGCCTAAGCCTTGCAGCAATTGCCGTCTGTTCACGCCTGTGGGTTCGATGTCATCTTCGGGTTGGCAATGGGTGCATACGGAACGCAAGGGCGAACAAAAATGAGGCTTGTACTCAGACATCAACGCTTCCTTCTCAAAGGTTCATACAAATCAATGGCCACATGAATAGGACCACAAGTTCTTGTAGCGAACGATAGGAAATACCCGAAATTACTGCCCTAGGGCGGTGTTTCCAGATGACATTGTTGTCAGGCGTAACCTTAATTGCGTACTTTTCAAACGTCCCGGCAGCCTGGCACAGGTTGATCCTGTGTGGTGGAAAATCATCCTCGCTGCACCAATGAATTGAAGGCTTTATGAAAATCGTCAACATCCTTGAATCAACCCGCTTCATCCAATCAGATATCCGCAATGCCTACATCGACTTCTCCAAGATGACGCTCAGTTTGGTGGCCGTGGTCACCGACGTCATCCGTGATGGCAAACCCGTGGTGGGCTATGGCTTCAATTCGAACGGTCGCTATGGGCAGGGCGGTTTGATTCGTGAGCGTTTTATTCCTCGTGTGTTGGAGGCTGAGCCTGCAAGTTTGTTGAACGATGCCGGTAACAATTTAGATCCCCACAAAATCTGGGCGCGCATGATGACCAATGAAAAGCCCGGCGGTCACGGCGAACGCTCGGTCGCGGTGGGCACCATCGATATGGCTGTGTGGGATGCCGTAGCCAAGATCGATGAAAAGCCGCTGTACCAGCTGCTCGCGGGTGCCTACGGTGATGGTCAGGCCAACACCAAAGTTTTTGTCTATGCCGCTGGTGGTTACTACTACCCCGGTAAAGGGTTGGATCAACTCAAGCATGAAATGACGAGCTATCTCGATCGCGGTTACTCGGTGGTGAAGATGAAGATCGGCGGCGCGTCACTGGCCGAAGACTGTGAGCGTATTGAGTCGGTTTTAAAAATATTAGGTCCTGGCCAACAGTTGGCCGTGGATGCTAACGGACGCTTTGATTTACCGACGGCCATTGCTTACGGTAAGGCGATGTCGCAGTACCCTTTGTTTTGGTACGAAGAGGCTGGCGATCCCCTAGATTTCGAATTGCAAGCGGAATTGCGCAAGG
>CANGML010000182.1 GCA_947454585.1 Comamonadaceae bacterium | reverse complement strand
GTTCGCCGTGCCATCGAGGCGGAGGCCGCGCGTTTGGCAGCAGAGCGTCGTACCCAAAAGGATGTCACGCAAATTCGTAAGGCTTTGCGTGCGATCGAGTTGGCTGCCAAAACAGGGCAGGATGGGGTGGAACAAGACGTTGAGTTTCACCGCTGCATTGCGCAGGCAGCCAACAATCCATTTCTACTCCAGACCTTGGATTATTTGTCTCAGTACTTGCGCGAAGGCACGCGTGTCACACGCGCAAATGAGGCCCGTCGCGCTGACTTTACCCAGCAGGTCATGCGCGAACACCAAGCCATTGTTGCGGCTATCGAGCAAGCCGATCCTCGTGGCGCCCTCAAAGCGGCCACAACGCACATGCAAAACGCATCCCGCCGATTGCAAAACGCCGATCCGGAATTTTGGCAAAAACACCCTGTTTTAATGACCCCTTGATCACCATGAATTCAAAAAAATCGCCTCGTGTTGGATTGATCGGCTTAGGTGCCATGGGAGGCGGCATGGCCGCCTCTTTACGACGTGCCCAATTTGATTTGCAAGTCTTCGATGTGCGCACGGAGGTGGCGCAGGCGTTCGTTGCAGAAGGCGGCCAAGCCGCTTCAAGCTTGTCAAGCTTGGGCGCAAGTTGTGATGTGATCGTCAGTGTGGTGGTGAATGCGGCGCAGACCGACGCAGTGCTGTTTGGCCCCGAGGGGGATGGCAGCGGCTGCGCGGGCAGCATGCGACCTGGCAGTGTATTTGTCATGTGCTCGACGGTTGATCCCAATTGGTCGATGCAGCTCGAGTCGCGTTTGGCTGAGTTAGGGATTCTTTATGTCGACGCGCCGATCTCTGGCGGGGCCGCGAAAGCGGCAGCCGGTGAGATCACCATGATGACGGCCGCCAAGCCTGAAGCTTATGTCGCCTGTGAGTCTGTCTTGCAGGCCATGGCTGGCAAAGTTTATAAATTAGGCCAGAGCGCGGGTGCCGGCAGCAAAGTCAAGATCATCAATCAGTTGCTCGCCGGTGTGCATATCGCTGCAGCCGCCGAAGCCATGGCCTTGGGGTTACGCGAGGGTGTGAATGCCAATGATTTGTATGAGGTCATCACGCACAGTGCAGGTAACAGCTGGATGTTTGAAAATAGGATGGCGCACGTGTTGGCCGCCGATTACACGCCGCTCTCTGCCGTTGATATCTTTGTCAAAGATTTGGGCTTGGTCCTGGACTTGGCTCGGTCGAGCAAATTCCCACTGCCCCTGTCGAGCACGGCGCACCAGATGTTTATGCAGGCATCTACCGCGGGTTTTGCACGTGAAGATGACAGCGCTGTGATCAAAATTTTTCCGGGCATCGAGCTGCCTCAAGCGGCCGCGCAATAACGTGTGTTTTTTAATTTTTAACCAAGGAGACTTGTCATGAAACGTTCCCTCATCACGCTGGCTTTGCTGGCCTCAGGTATTGTCAGCGCGCAGGCGCAGACGGTGATTAAGATCGGCTACGCCACATCAGCGGCTTCGCACTATGGTGTGGGCAGCACGGCCTTTTGTGACGATGTCGAAAAAGGCACGCAAGGTCGATACAAGTGTCAACAGTTCCCAAGCAGTGCTTTGGGGGGTGAGCGTGAAATGATCGAAGCGGTGCAGCTGGGCACCTTGGACTTTGTCAACACCTCCACCGGTCCTGTCGGCAACTTTGTGCCTGAAGTCAAAATTGTGGACATCCCATTTTTGTTTCGCGACTATGACCATGCGCGCAAAGTCATGGATGGCCCCATCGGTCAAGACATCCTGACGAAATTTCCCTCGAAAGGCTTGATGGCCTTGTCATGGACCGAAAACGGCTTCCGTCACATGACCAACAACAAGCGCGCCATCAACAAACCTGAGGACGCCTCGGGTCTGAAAATGCGCACCATGGAAAACAAAGTGCACATGGACGGTTACCGTGCGTTTGGTATTCAGCCCACACCCATGGCATTTCCTGAAGTGTTTGGTGCTTTGCAGCAGGGCACCGTGGATGGCCAAGAAAATCCCATACCCGTGATTTTGGCTTCCAAGTTTTCACAAGTCCAAAAACACTTGTCGTTGACCGGCCACGTTTATTCGCCTGCCTTGATCATCACCTCACCACGCTTCATGAACAAGCTGAGCGACGCTGACAAAAAAGTGTTTTATGAGGCCGCCAAACATGCCACCGTGGCGCAGCGTAAAAAAGTCAACGACGATGAGAACAGCGGTATTGCCCAATTGGAAAAAGAGGGCATGACCGTGGTGCGTAAGGTGGATGGAGCAGCCTTCCGGGGTGCGCTGCGTGATACCTACGCCAATTACGCCAAAGAGTTTGGTGCAGACAACATCAAAAAAATACAAGACGTGAAATAAAACGTCGGGTCAACATGCAGGGCAATTGGCTTGTCGTCGATTGCCCTGTATTCGTATGGAACAGGTGCTACACATGAAGACTTTTGAGCGGTATTTTTTAGCAACGAATCGGTGGGTCCTCATCATCATGCTGGCGGTGATGTCGGTCATCATCTTTACCAATGTGGTCTTGCGTTACAGCACCAACCAATCGATTGAATGGGCTGAAGAAGTCTCGCGTCATCTCATGATTTGGCTCACCTTCTTGGGTTGTGGTCCCGTGTTGCGCTACGGCGGCCATATCGCTGTGGAGAACGTCCAAGACCTCGTGTCGCGTCGTGTGGCGATTGCCATGCGCGTCGTCATTGCCGTCCTCATCTTTGGCCTGTTTGGCTTTTTGACTTGGTTCGGCTTGGAATACATGGATCGCACGCAGTACCAGCAAACGCCGGCCACACAAATCTCTTTTGCTTACATCTATGCCGCCTTGCCCGTGGGTGCCGCGTTGACCTTGATCCATTGGCTGCTGATCGTGCGTGACTATGTGATGGACCGCAAGTTTGCGGCAGACGATCACTTTGATGCTACCGCCAGCGCATCGCTCTGACCCGAAAGTTATGTATGTCCGCTAGTGTTATTTTGTTAATTTCTGTGTGCATCTACCTCACGGTAGGCGTACCCGTTGCCTTTGCGTTGGGCTTGTCGACGATGACAGCCTTGTTGCTCTCGGGGAGCTTCCCCTTGATTGTTTTGTTGAAAGAAACATTCACGGGGATTGATAGTTTTCCCCTGATGGCGGTTCCGTTCTTCATCTTGGCCGCAGAGTTGATGAGCGGTGGTTCGCTCACCGAGGTGCTGCTTCGATTTGCGGGTCAGTTTGTGGGCCACAAACGTGGCGGTCTGGGCTACACCAACGTGGTGGCCTTGACTTTTTTCTCTGGCATTTCTGGCTCAGCCTTGGCCGATGCGGCTGGCCCTGGGTCGATGATGATTCGCATGATGGACAAGGCCGGCTATGCGCGTTCCTACGCGGCCGCCTTGACCGCGTCCACCGCGATCGTGGGCCCCATCATTCCACCCTCGATCATCATGATCATCTACGCCTTAGCGGACGACAACGTCTCGGTCGGCGCCTTGTTCATGGCCGGTCTGATCCCTGGCTTGCTGATCGCGGTGGCCATGTGTGTGGTCAATTGGCACGTCTCTAAGCAACGCAATTACAAAGGGGATGGCGAAAGCCCAACCCTGGATCAAATCATGGTGACAACCTGGAAGGCTTTGCCCGCTGTCCTGTTGCCCGTGTTGATTTTGGGTGGCATGCGGGCAGGTTGGTTCACGCCGACTGAAGCCTCTGTGGTTGCCGTGTTTTACGCGCTGCTGTGCGGCAAATATGTGTACCGCACCTTGGAGTGGAAAGCCGTGCCAGACATCTTGGCACGCTCGGCCTTGTTGACCGCTTCGGTGTTGTTGATCATTGGCATGTCTGCTTCTTTTGCCTGGGTGCTCACGATTGAAGGCGTGCCCCAAATTGTGGCCAACTGGATTGTGGACATGCAGCTTTCGCCTTGGATGTTCTTGATTGTCATCAACATCTTTTTGTTGCTGTTCGGTATTTTTATCGAGCCCCTTCCTGGCGTGATGGTGCTAGTCCCTATCTTGGCCCCTGTGGCAGCGAAGGTCGGCATTGAACCGATTCACTTTGCCATGGTGGTGATTTACAACCTCACCTTGGGCATGATCACGCCCCCTGTCGGTGGTTTGTTGTTTGTGACCTCGAATGTGTCACGCGTGCCCCTGTCGGACTTGACCCGAGAGTTGACCCCGTTTTTGTGGGCACATGGCGTTGTCTTGGTACTCTTGACCTTAGTGCCCGCTTTGAGCAATTGGTTGCCCCATGCGATGGGGTTTAAATAAATCATGACCCCTCGTTTGCTACTCGGCTGCATCGCCGATGACTTCACGGGCGCCACTGATT
>CANGML010000181.1 GCA_947454585.1 Comamonadaceae bacterium | reverse complement strand
TTCGAGTTGTCAGACGCGTCTGCCGAGCGTTCTGCTGCCGGTTGCACGATCAAACTCAACAAAGAGCCCGTGCAGGAATACCTCAAGTCCAACGTCGTGTTGATGAAGAACATGATCGCTGAGGGCTATGCCGACGCGCGCACCTTGGCGCGTCGTATCGAGAAAGTCGAGCAATGGTTGGCTGCGCCAACGCTGCTCGAGGCCGACAAAGATGCGGAATACGCCCACGTCATCGAGATCGATTTGGCTGAGATCAAAGAGCCCATCGTGTGCTGCCCGAACGACCCCGATGATGCGAAGTTCTTGTCTCAAGTGGCAGGCACGCACATCGATGAAGCCTTCATTGGTTCATGCATGACCAACATCGGACACTTCCGTGCCGCAGCCAAATTGCTCGGCGGTCAACGCGACATCCCCGTCAAGTTGTGGGTGGCACCGCCCACCAAGATGGACGAGAGCGAGTTGATCAAAGAAGGCCACTACGCAGCCTTCGGCACAGCCGGTGCGCGCACTGAAATGCCAGGCTGCTCGTTGTGCATGGGCAACCAAGCGCAAGTGCGTGAAGGCGCGACCGTGGTGTCTACGTCGACACGTAACTTCCCCAACCGTTTGGGCAAGAACACCAATGTGTACTTGGCTTCTGCCGAGCTGGCTGCCATCACCTCGAAGATGGGCAAGTTCCCCACCGTGGCCGAATACCACGCGGCCATGGGTGTGGTGAACGCCGATGGTGCTGCCATCTACAAGTACTTGAACTTCAACCAGATCGACGAGTACGTGGAGACGGCTAAGGGCGTGACAGCTTAAGCTGTAGAGCCTCCTCACCCAGCACTTCGGTGCTGGATGGCACAAACCCCGCAAAGCGCGAGCTTTTGCGGGGTTTTGCATTGAAAACGTGATTCTTAAAATTAACTATAAATAATTAATTAATATGCATTCTTTTTTGCGTCAAAGAATGCCATGT
The DNA here is from genome assembly GCA_947454585.1 of Comamonadaceae bacterium. Taxonomy (GTDB): domain Bacteria; phylum Pseudomonadota; class Gammaproteobacteria; order Burkholderiales; family Burkholderiaceae_C; genus Limnohabitans. The sequence continues at coordinate 3,365 of CANGML010000181.1, read as the reverse complement.
CTAAAACCTATATCTTCGACGCCCTGCGTCTTCACCTCAAAGCCCGCAACATCACCTACAAAGAATTGGCCTACGCCATTGGGTTGTCAGAGATCAGCGTCAAACGTTTATTCACAGGGGGTGACTGTGGTTTGGAGCGCTTAGAGCAAATTTGCCAATACCTGCATCTTGAGTTTTCAGACCTCTTCAAAGCCACGCCGCGCAAACGCAAGCTCATCACCCGACTCAACTTGGCGCAAGAGGAAGAGTTTGCGCAAAACAAAAAACTTCTCATGGTGGCTGTATGTGCCCTGAACCATTGGCCCGTCGCAGACATCCACAAGTACTTGCAGCTCACACGATGTCAAGTTCAAGAATTGCTCAAACGGCTAGATGGCATGGGGTTCTTGGAAGTCCAAGCTTCTGACCGTTACCGATTATTGGTCGCCAGCAGTTTTGGGTGGATCAGTGGTGGCCCCATCATGCAAATGGTGCAAAGCGTCAGTGACGATTTCTTCAACGATGGGTTTGATGGTGACGGCGAAATCCTACGCATCATGAACATGCGCGTCTCTCGCAAGGCGCAAGAGCAGCTCAAGGCCAGGCTAGAGCAAATTGCCTTGGAATACGAAGACCAAGCCCGAGCGGACTCACACCTTCCGCTGCAAGACAGGCCCCCGCTGTCGGTATGCATTGCGGTGCGCACGTGGGTACCTAAATTTATGCGTGATTTGTACAGGCTAGAGGCAAGCACAAAGCAACCCGTGAAGGGCAAGGCGGACAAAAAAGTTCATCAAAGATTACCCATCAAGCCTGTCAAAAGTTGAACAAGGTCATGGCAAAGCCTGAGTAAAAGGGTGGGGCTTTAGCCTCTAAAACGGCAAAAGTATCTTGTGAAGGTGTTCAAAACACCGTGTGGTGATACTTTTATTTTTTTACTAATAAACAATATTTTCGATTGATTTGTAGTTTAAAAGTATTAACAATCTGCGAACTTTAAAAAATAATTCACATGGTTACTTTTCATCAACCACATCCTGACTTGACGACATGCGCGAAGGCTTGGCGCATGCGCAGTGGGATGAGATCGGCCACACACAAGTGGTCAACCAACACAGCGGTGAGATTGACTTGCCCACACAAAAACAGAGCCTGCAAATCAACCAAGCCATGCTGACCGTGGACTTGAATAGCGAGGGGCTCTTAGACAAGCGCGACTCTGCATTTGCGGCAAACGAAGAAATTTTTAGGAGCGCAGCATGAGCGCGTGCAAGATGAAACAAGCCATCAAACAGTTGTTGCTCAGTTGTGTTTTGAGCACAGCTACGCTTTTGAGCATGGCCCAGGTTAGCTACACAGGCAAGCCACCTACACCTGCGGTTGGAGAGCCCGCATTAGCTGCTGCTGAAATCAAAACTCGCTATCAAAACTGCGAACTCGGCTACTACCACGGCGCACAGCCGGGCAAGGTTCGTTATGTCAAAGACCGCTACATCTGGGCAGTCACCCCTGAATTTGCCAAGAAGTTTTGTATGCCTCAAGAGTTTGTGAGCAACGAACTCAAAGGTGCAGAGGCAGTCGCGTTTAAGTTAGTGCCAGGTGGGTTTGGCGAGAACTGTGGTTTTGGCGGCAAAGCAGAAGTGTGTGCCCAAGGTGTGGACTTGCGGTTTGAGATTTACATCAGCCGTGACGTGAAGTTGCCTGTGAAAAATGAGGTGGATTTTTATTACGGACGGATGCACCGTTATGACTCTTATTCATTGATAGGGCATTCCGAGGTTACCGCTCAGATGGGGCGTGATCGCTGGAAAACAAATCCAACACCAGGTGCAATCCCCCGCTTCGAAACAAACGCCTTCGGCCTCGCAGGCATTCAAGGCGACAAAGTGGTGTGGCCCATCACCACGCTGTATTTGGACGAGTACCGAGGCAAGCTCTATGACGGCAGCATCGACTACATCGCAGTGCAGGGGCAGACGGGGAATTTTAAAAATGAGCGCAGGCTCAAGTTGGAGATTAAAGAGTTTGTGATTCAGATGGATCAACCAAAAGATAAGCGCCAGATTAAAGATGTGCCGCTCCATGAATTTGCTCACGTCATTCATTTGCCACAAGCATTTAGCGCACAAATTCAAGCGATGGATTTAGGTGAGGGCACGGACTGGGAAGCCTTAGCCAAACGCGCCTTGATGTCCTCAGGCACCGATAAATAAGGAAGGGCATCATGGACTACACCCGACTCTTAAATGCACTACCCCAAGCTAAGGCGGCTTATGGCGATGGCATAACTACGGGACCTACTTCTGTTGGATCGTGGGATGTCACCGCTATTACAAAATTTGACCCCAAAACTACCAACTTCCAAGCTGGTTTCTTCAAAGACAGCCAAACAGGCCAATACCGCGTTGGTTTTGCAGGTAGCAATGATTCCGAAGATTGGACACGAGCCAATGCCAACTTGGCGGTCGGTCGGTGGACGCCCGAGGCCACAGACAGCATTCGGTTCATGGGTGCTGCGTTGGTGCAGATTCGGCAAGAAATTTTGCTGAATGACGATACTGCGGATGCCTCACTCTCAGTCCTTCTTTCCAAACTCGACACCACCGTTGGCCACAGCCAAGGCGGCGCATGGGCTGAGTTGAACCGTTCGTTTTGGGGTGGCAATGCGGTCAACATCGACGGCCCTGGTGTGGGACGACTGCTCAATAAGCCCGAGTTTGCGCAGCTCAAAGCAGAGATGCAAAAAGAGTTCCCCGACTTGGCGAGTGAAGCTTTTACGGCCAATGATGGCAGCTTGCAAGCCTATGCTTTCAGCAAAATAGGTCTTACTGGTAGCCACGTTGGCGCTACGGTGCAAGCCACCGCAGATGCCAAATTCGTGGACTTCATCACCGATCTACCTGTGCCGCCGCTACTTGGGCAGCAAGCAGCCATTGGCAGTTTACATACGGCCTTGACGCACCGCATTGATGCCATCGAAGCGCAGGCCAAAGAAGGTGCGCTAGTAGAAATGAATCGTCAAATTGAGGATGCCTTTGGCAACGCTGATCAGTTGGCAGCTGACATAAAAGCAAACTATCCCGATACAACTCAGTTGGCCGATGCCAGTCGTGTCTTGTCTGATACATCTGCCCACACCAGCCCCAACACCTTCAGCAACTACCTAGACAGCCAAGGCAGCACGCTAAGCCCGGCCCAGCAAACAGCCCTCGCCACCCAAATAGACCAACTCAACCTAGGCGGTGAAGGTGATCTTTCTTTCTACAGCCTGCCCGGTGGCGGCGCACTCATCGCCAATGCTGACGGCGACATCGTGGGTGAGATTGTTCACTCACCCTCGGGCAATCTGAATTTAAGAGCCACCGGCATCGACGCTGAAGGCAATA
>CANGML010000180.1 GCA_947454585.1 Comamonadaceae bacterium | reverse complement strand
CCCACCGTGCCGCCACGGCGCTGGGTTTGACCGGGGTAGCGCGCATCCGCAGCATAGGGGTTGGACGTGAGCATGACCGTCTCGCTCATGCCATAGCGCTCCAAAATGGTCTGCCCTGTGCGCTCCTGCCATTCGTTGAAGGTCTCCAACAAAAGTGGTGCGGACCCTGCCACGAACAAACGCATGTTCGAAGCTTGGGCTTTTGTCAGGCTGGGCTCCGCCAACATACGCACATAGAGCGTGGGCACGCCCATGAACACGGTGGCTTCTGGCATTTTGGCGATGACGAGTTTGGGGTCGAACTTGGACAACCAAATCATCTTGCTGCCGTTGAGCAGCGCGCCATGGATGGCCACAAACAAGCCATGCACATGAAAGATGGGCAAGGCGTGAATCAGCACATCGCCGGGCTTCCAACCCCAATAGGTTTTCAAGGTCTGGGCGTTGCTGAGCATGTTGCCGTGCGAAAGCATGGCGCCTTTGCTGCGGCCTGTGGTACCGCTGGTGTACAAAATGGCCGCCAAGTCATCGGCCTGGTTTTGCACCACCTGATGGTGATCTGCGCAATGGGCAGCGCGTTCCAGCAAACTGCCGCTGCGATCGTCGTTCAAGGTGAACACGTTTTGGGTGCCGGCTTTGAAAGCGATCTTGCTGACCCAGCCAAAGTTCTTGCTGCTGCACACCACCACGGCGGGCTCCGCATTGCCCACGAAATATTCAATCTCTGCGCTTTGGTAGGCGGTATTCAGTGGCAAAAAGACATACCCAGCGCGCAGGGTCGCCAGATACAGCATGACGGCTTCAACCGACTTCTCCACTTGCACCGCCACGCGTGCGCCCTTGGGAATGTGGAGCGAATCCAGCAAATTGGCCATCATGGCGCTGGCACGCTCGAGGTCGGACCAGCTGTAGTGCAAACCATCATCGGTTTCGATGGCCGTCGCGTTTAAATCTTTGGGGAATTCAGCACGCAAAGCGGCATAAAGGTTGTGATTCATCATTTGTTTTCAATCAATCGAGTTTGGCACCTGAAGCTTTCACCACAGCCGCCCATTTTTTAATTTCACCTGTGACAAACTGACCAAATTGTGGCCCCGTCAAAGCAGGAAACTCTGCGCCGCTATTGGCCCAACTGGTTTTGATGTCATCAGATGCTGCAGCCCTTCGCACCTCTTCCACGATACGCGCTTGCACATCGGCAGGTGTTCCTTTGGGTGCCCACAGGCCATACCAGGTCGTCACGTTGTAGTCGGGCAAGCCCAACTCTGCGGCACAAGGCACATCGGGGAATGACGGGTTACGCTTGTTACCCGACACCATCAAGGCCTTGATACGTCCGCCTTTGATGTGCTGGGCGGAAGAGCCCAAGCCGTCAAACATCATGTCCACGTTGCCCGCGATCAAGTCTTGCAAGGCGGGACCTGCGCCCCGGTAAGGGATGTGCGTGATGAAGGTCTTGCTCTGTAACTTGAACAACTCACCGGCTAAATGGTGCGAGGTTCCGCCACCTGCTGAACCGTAATTGAACTTGCCCGGATTGCTTCGCACCATTTGCATAAAGGCTTTGAAATCGCCAGATATGTTTTTAGGATTCACTACCAACACGTGGGGCACGCTGGCCACCATGGCGAGCGGGACAAAGTCGCGCTCTAAGTCGTAATCCAGCTTGGGGTACATCGACGGAGCAATCGAATGGTGCACAGCCCCCATGAAGAGGGTGTAGCCGTCTGGAGCGGCCTTGGCTGCAACGCCAGCGCCTAAATTACCACCGGCGCCCCCGCGGTTATCAATCACCAAGGTTTTGCCTGTCTGCTTGGAAAACTGCGCCGAAAAAGGACGTGCAAACGTGTCGGTGCCGCCGCCCGCTGGAAAAGGAACAACCAGCGTGACAGGCTTGGTCGGCCAAGCTGATTGCGCATGTCCGCCCAGACTGACCGCTGCTAGCGCTGCGCCGGTCAACGCCAACCAATGACGACGGCGGGGAAACGTTTCAAAAGCTGTCATCGCGATCTCCTTGAATTAATTGAAATACAAACTCTCGACATCGCTCGACGCAGGCGCGATACCTTTGTCAAGCATTTGACGATGCTTGTCAATGCGTTTGAGGTCATACAGGTAATTCACCATCAAGCCATAGGATTGCTTCATGCCTTTGACTGAAGGATCAGCAAACCAGTTGATGCGCTCAATCCGTGCGCCATTGCCTAAATGAAAACGTGCCACCGGATCCAACACATGCTCCCCGGACTTGGCCTGCCCCAGATAGTGGGCCCCCGCACGCGTCAAGAAAAGTCTTAACGCAGACTTGGTGGACAAGGCGCCCAACACCAGCGGTTGCTCAAGTGCCGCCAACACATGCGAGGCTGTTGGCGGTTCAAAACTAATTTCGCGGCCCAAAGCGGCCAGTTCTTTGTCATTCAGTTGTGTGATCAGCTGCTCTGCATTTTTCGACAACCAAGAGCGCAAGCCCGGTATAGGCGACAAGGTGGCAAATGTCTTGAGCTTGGGAAACTCCGCGCGCAAGGTCTCTACCACACGCTTGATCAGGGAGTCGCCAAAGCTCACCCCCTTCAATCCACCTTGGGTGTTGCTGATGGAGTAAAAAATAGCCACCGTGGCTTTTTGCAAGTCTTCAGGCGCGGCCAATTCATCCAGCAGGGGCATGATGTTGTCGGCCATGTCGTGCAGCAAGGCGACTTCCACAAAGATCAAGGGCTCATTGGGCAAACTGGGGTGAAAGAAACCATAGCATCGGCGGTCGCTGTCGAGCCTGTTTTTCAAATCCGCCCAGCTGCGGATGTCGTGCACCGCTTCGTACTTGATCAGTTTTTCAACCAACGACGCAGGCGAATCCCAACTGATGCTGCGCAGCTCTAAGAAGGCGACATCAAACCAAGTTGAGAATAGATTTTCAAGCTCAGCATCCAAGGCCAGCAAGCGCTTGTTGCCTTTGAGATGCGGGAGTAACTCAGCCCGTAAATCAACCAAGAAACGCATCCCCCCCGATGACGCCGCAAAACGTTGCAAGAGCCGCGTACGGGGTGACACCAGTGCGCGGCGCAAACGAATTTCCGCAGGCCCCTCTTCGACCGTGCCCAAGGCCGCGTCATAGTCATCTCGGGCGGCGCGCACCTTCAGCGCATCAGGACCGAATTGCTCGCTGATCAACAACCACAGGTCTTGACGCTCGGCGGCTTCTGCTTTGGCATACCAATTGGCCAAGGCTTTGGCCCTGCGCCCTCCCTCCACCTCACTCACGCGCGGGTCTACCACGGCTTGCAACAAGGTCAAGGTTTTGCGCAGAGATCGTGGCGACAGCGCTTCCGTCTTCTGACGCAAGGTAGCGTCTAGCCGCTCACGGGTCGAGCGATCATCGACCTGGGGCAACTCTGCAAAGGCGGACGCCGAGTTAAGCAATAAATTGAGCTTGCTGCTGAGCCAAGTTGTGGCGTTCATGGGCTTGTTCTTTCTGGTTTCAAGCCGTCAACACATGGCGTTTCAAGACAGCCAAGTCGCGTAACGCTTCGCGCTGTTGCAATAAATGGTGTCGCATGGCCGCATCGGCACCGTCGGCATCGCCTGCCTTGATGGCCGCAAAGACGGCCAAGTGCTCTGCCAAGCTCTGCGCCAAACGGCCGGGCGCATGCAACTGCTGCAAGCGCGCCAATTTCAAAATCTTGCGCAAATCCGCGATGGTCTGCGCCAACCACTTGTTGTTGGCCAGTTGGATGATCGCCTCATGGATGGCGAAATTAGCGTCGTAGTAATCATTGATGCGGCCCGCGCTGGCATGGGCCTGCAAACGTTGGTGCCACACCTCGAGCGCTTGAATGTCAGCAGGCGTGGCGCCATGCGTCGCATCACGGGCGCAACGGCCTTCCAGCAAAGCGATGACGGGAAAGATGTCATCCAAGTCTTGCGCGGTCACCTCGCTCACAAAGCAACCACGGCGCGGTTCGTGGCGCACCAAACCCTCTGCCGTCAACACTTTCAGGGCTTCACGCAAGGGGGTGCGCGAGATGGACCACAACTCGCACAGCGTCACTTCATCAATGAAGCTGCCAGGCAGGAGGTGCCCATCAAAGATGTAGCCACGTAACTGAGATGCCACATCGTCGTGCAGAGAACTGGGATGCGTGCGCATTAAAGGAGTGGTGATGTCAAATGGCTTGTAATTACTGGTAATTATCGAGACTTAAACTTTAGATTTAGACGCTAAGACTCAGGGACTTTCCCTAGTAATCGGTATAAATTTATACCGTTTCACGCTAACGAAATTTTTTGCCTCAAGGCACAAAAGACCTTAAAATTAGAACAAAAGTATTTGTCATTTATCTTCTCTCTGAT